>CAYPSX010000268.1:0-4795 GCA_964413185.1 uncultured Bacteroidales bacterium | reverse complement strand
GCTGCTTTCCTTATTCGATATTCCGAAAGCCATGTTACCGGAAGTAAAAGCCAGCAGCGAAATTTACGGAGAAGCTGCTACCACCCTGTTTGCCAGCAAAATACCCATTGCAGGCATCGCAGGCGACCAACAGGCTGCACTTTTCGGACAAATGTGCACGGAGCCGGGCATGGCAAAAAACACCTACGGCACAGGCTGTTTCTTATTGATGAACACCGGAGAAAAAGCAGTTTACTCTAAAAACAATCTGATTACCACCATAGGCTGGAAAATAAACGGCAAAACAACGTATGTTCTCGAAGGCAGCATATTTGTTGGTGGCGCAGCCATTCAGTGGCTTCGCGATGGTTTAAAAATTATAAAGGAGGCGCCCGATGTGAATAAACTGGCGGCCACTGTTCCTGATAATGGCGGCGTTTATTTCGTCCCTGCTCATACCGGCTTAGGCGCACCGTATTGGGATCAATATGCCCGCGGCACCATGCTCGGCATTACGCGCGGCACAACCGACGGCCATATTGCCCGCGCCACGCTTGAGGGCATTGCTTTCCAGGTGTACGATACGCTTAAAGCCATGGAAGCTGATGCCCAAAAAGAAACCGTTGAACTCCGCGTAGATGGCGGTGCCACAGCCAGCGATTTGCTCATGCAAATACAAGCCGACCTGTTCGGATTTGAAATTACCCGCCCGAAAACACTGGAAACAACAGCACTGGGAGCCGCTTACCTGGCCGGATTGGCAGTTGGCTACTGGAAAAACATCGAAGAAATACATGAACAATGGAGCGTAGGCAAAACGTTTACTCCGGCAACCGACCGCTCACAAGTTGAGGAAATGCTGCACTACTGGCAAAAAGCGGTGAAAGCGGCACGGGGGTGGATTGAGGATTAAATTCAAGACAAAATGCGATACAGGTTTCAAATGAGTGCACGTGGCATTTGCGAACAATCGAGAATTGAATTGCAGTTTGAGTTTGAGTTTGAGTTTGAGTGAAGAGGGTACAAAAGAAAGGGAAAATTTCAAATTGATCAGCGATTAAGCTTAACAGCAGTTATCCTGAATGACATCAAATTGAAGTAAAACGCTGGTTTCTGAAGAAATGTGAACCATCGCGAATCGTTCTATTCACTTCGATTTTTTGTATCGCACGATTAGCAAATAAAGAATAATTAAGATGCAACCGCCCAATAAAAGCCATTTCATTATGCCCGCAAAGGAGGTTACCCAGGCAATGGAGGTGTTTTGATCAGGATAAATGCTTATCATGAGAAGAATGCCGGTGTTCTCGATAAAATCAAAAACAACGGCAACGAAAGGTATCAAATTAAGCAATTGCCCGCGTTTTACAGAACTGTTCGCGATTCTCAACCTACTGATAACCAACGCCAGAAACGTACCGTATACGAACGGATAAACGGAATCGACAATGCCGGTAATTAGAGCAACGCCTTTTCTTCCATAATCGCCGTAACTTTCCATGATTGCCCGGGCAAATTCCGGCGTAAAGCCAAATTGTGTGTCTAAAAATGCATGGTCGTAAAGGCCATACAGCGCTCTAAAATATGGAAAAACAAGGACACTAAAGGCAGGGGTGACAATAAACAACAGGAATAATAACAGATTGCTCCTGCTTTTTTGATTTAACCATGCTGAGAATTTTAGGAGTTTTGTGTTCATTTCGATCTTTTTTTTGGGTGCGATTACCAGTTAACACTGCTAAAAAGCACGAAGTTATTTAAAAATAAACTTCAACCCGGAATATATGGAACCGAACGGAACATGACCTTCGTTTTCGAGATAATCGTACCCGATTTCGAAATTTTCCCATTTCTTCTTTTTTACAGCCTCTATAAAATCCGGAATAAAATCTGTAGCCAGCTCCAGATCATATTTCCCATAATTCACATACAGTTTTTTATTGTTGATGTTCATTGTATTTGACAGCTTTTCATACATAAATTCAGCACAATGGCCTATCATTGGAGAGCTGGCTATGTAAGCATCAAACAAATCCGGTTTTTCCAAAAGGGTATAGATGGTAAACAGTCCGCCATTTGAGCCTCCATAGAGCACTTCGTATCCGTTTGTTCTGTATGTTTCGTTTATATGAGGCTTTAGTTCTTCCTGTATTAATTTTGTAAATTTTTTTGCGCCTCCGGATTGTGGCCGATTTTTAATAACTTCTAGTATCAAATCCCTGTTCCGATTGTTTTCCGTATCAATCCCTACGATAATCATATTTTTAAAATCAGGATTAAATCTCAGGTAGTCTATTGCTCCTGCGGCTTCTGCAAAAACAAATTTCTTTTCGCCATCAATAAGATAAAGAACCGGGTATTCCAGGGTAGTATCGCTATATTCATCAGGCAATGAAATTATTAGTCGTCTGTTCTCCGACAAAACCTTTGAATACATCGTCTTGTATTCACCTATGACCATAACGCTATCGACTGTTTGCGATACAAGCGGCTTTATTGAAAAACTCACGAAAACGATGAGAACCGGGATGATGATAAATATTTTTTTCATGATTTAATTAATCTCCTTTAACGCCAAAACCCGCAACAAGCGCCTTTTGCTAACTCACAGGCGTTGGGCTTAGCTATTCCAAATTATATTTACGCTTAACTTTGGTTATTACTTCGTTTGTGTGAAATGGAACACTAATATGACTTCCAAATATTTGTTTTCCCGTTTTTCTCCAATAAACCCTGTCAATAAGCATACTTAAAGCTGTTCTGTCTACCTGGCCTTTTTGATATGCTTCAGCAACCATTGGTAAATATTTTTCCTGATAAGCAAGTGCTCCACCATGTTCAATCATTAGAGAGGCATAATTCATAAATGGTTCTCCCACTATATCCTTACCAGGATATCCAAATTGATCGAGAATTTTTATCATATTTGCCTGCACCACTCTGTCTAAGCTATCCTGTTTCGATTTATTGTTGTCATAAACTGATGTAGAATATCTATATCGTTGGTCTTTTTCTATATTCACAATTAATACATCGATTAATGAACCATTACATTTATTCAAATCAATCGAATCTTTCATTTTCATCATCTCTTCAATGGTCGGTGGTTCATTTTTAAAACCATGACAGTCACTCACGAGTTCTTTGTACATGACTCCCAATAATTTATAAAACCGGGTGTTTTCCACACCATTTTTCTCGTCGTTGGATTCATTAACAATTATGCAGAAGTCTTCTTTATCGCTGCTTTTCGATTTTTTTAAAAATTTAAATACAACTTGCTTGTCTACCCCCATTGAGGCATACGCAACGGCAACATTCCAATAATCGGCATAACATATATCATTACCGCCATTTATCTGAGCATACGAATTTTTTAAAACTTCTTTTCCCCAATTATATTTTTCTTTACTAACCGACTCATTATATTCCGGGAAATAATCCAAATCTATTACTTGCGAAAACAATTGTAGGTTTAAACACATTACGATCAACAATATGAATGTTTTTTTCATCTTAATAAGTTTATTTTGGTTAATTAAGCTCAACAGCTTGGCTGGTGGGAGAAGGGTTTACCTATACAACCCGAACAAACTCCGCGTAGCCAAACTTACGATTTACAATGTTACAAATTTTTATTTCAAATCGTTAGTTTGGCGGTGTTAAAATAAAGCTCCGAATCCCGAATTGTCAAAATTTCTAATTTTGTTTACAATTCGAGGACTCTCGCAAAATTACACAAATCAAAGATTTGTTATTTTGCGGAGCCCACGAAAACGTATGCACTGCCTTTGCTTTATGAACCGCTGTTGGGGGCTGGGCTTACTCACAGCTTTTCAATTTCTTCTTTTGTCAATCCAGTTGATTTTACAATCAATTCAATTGAAACACCATTCTTTTTTAGTTCCTTAGCAATCTTCTTTGTATTTTCTGCTTTCAGTTCATCTTCAGCATCAACTTTCATCGACCAAGCCATGCTTGCGCCGTAATGTAAATTCTCGATATGCTTTAAATATTTCTTCCGTTCCTCCTCTGGCAAATTGTCAACCCGCCAATGCTCTTTGGCTTCTTCAATCCCTTTTGCTTTAAATTCGTCCTTGATGTCGTTGTTTTTTAAGTAGTAAATCCATTCGTCAAGCGTATCTTTTGCAACATCGTCAAAATTGTTCACTTTAAGTACATAATATTCAGGATAAATCTCGTATGGATCTGATTTTCCACCAAGAAGTTCTGTTTGTTTTGCTGATAATTTAAGTTTATCGGAATTATGAATTCCCCAGAAGTCAGTTTTCCCATGATAAATATAGTCATCGCCTTGTCCGAGGTCAAAATAAACAATATTGATCGAGTAAACTTTTTTGATGTTTTTATAAGGCTCTCCAACTGAAATATATTCCGTGATCACTTTTGATGTCCCGTAAGCCATTCGATGAAAGTAATCGTACTCGTTTTCATTTTGTATCTCAATTATCGCTAATTCACCTTTTGAATTCTTCACAAGAATATCAACACGATTAAATTTGTCGCTGTCAATTTTCTGGTTACTTTCACTTTCCAAAATCGAATCAATGACAACTTCTTGTTTAAGTAATTCCGTTAAAAAGCCTTCCAAAACAGTGAAGTCGGCTTTATTGCGTAAAAGTCGTTTAATCGCCCAGTCAAATCGTATTAAGTTTCTGTTTTTCATCTGTTTATAATTTTGACTTAATGGTCAGATGGAGCTCGCCATGATAAGTCCAATGTACGCCACATACTGTTTGTAGGTTCGTTATAATCATGCGGGTGTGTGTCTTATTTTTAGTCATGGCTCGGTTCA
>CAYPSX010000267.1:0-4811 GCA_964413185.1 uncultured Bacteroidales bacterium | reverse complement strand
TTTCTTTGGGTTCGTAAAAGAATCCACCGCGAAATGCCAGTTTATTATCGTACCAGTATTCAAGTCCTACTGAAGTGTTTATTTCTGATAATTCTTCTTCAAAAGGTGTCATGCCACTTACGCCAGGTGCATCGTAAAAAGATTCAACAATTGCGGTGGGAACACCTTTGTCGCTAATGTCATCTGCAATGAGATCGCCATCATCATTGTAGCTGTATGTTGTGGTTGGTACCAGGAGTTTATTAAAATCTAATGCAATTCCTAAACTATTATATTGATCAAGTTGATACATGAAAGAACCACCCAGTCTCATATTCATTGGGAGAAAGTTTTTTGTGTTTTCTGAATAGGCTACCTTTGATCCGATATTGGAAAAGTTTAGTCCTGCGTTTACAGTGGCATCGCGTCCATCTAATTGAACTTCATTGGTGTAAAACATCCCCAAATCAAAAGCATACGCATTTCCCGGTTGTGTATCGTCGTCAGTTGAACCGGTTAAGTTTGAGTGAACATACCGGGCTGAAATCGACATGGAGAAGGCCGGTCCCAGTTTTCTGATATACGAGCCTGATAAGGCAAATTCGTTGGGGTTAAATGTTTTGATTTTTTTCCCTGATTCATCAGTAAACTGTATGTCACCGAGTGAAAAATACCTAAGGCCGCCGGCAATAACCTGGTTGTCATCTAATCGTAAGTGACCATTTAAATAGGCAAGATTGATGTCGTTAACCAATTGGCGTAACCAGGGTGTGTAGGATATCCCCATTCCCAGATCATTTTCGATAAATGCATACTTTGCTGCATTCCAATATAATGAACCTTCATCGGGAGAAGTTGCAACACCTGCATCGCCCATGCCTGCTGAGCGCGAATCCGGCGCAATCATGAGAAAAGGTACTGCTGTACGAATTGGATTATATTCTTTTCCTTCAAGTTCTTCAAGTGTTATTTCCTGTGCATATAGTGCTTTCAGGCTAAACAATACGACTGTTATAAATACAAACAGAATTTTCAATACTTTCATCATCTATCTTTTTAAATAAGGCTACAAAATTAAAGAAATTTTGGAATTATCGTAAAATTACCAACTTTTCAAATTTTTCTCCGTTTTTTCCGTCGGGAGTTGAGAGATGCACTTTGTAAATGTATACGCCCCGGCCAATGGGGTCGCCAAAATCATCCCTTCCATCCCAAACGACGGGGTTGTTCATATATTGTGTGCCGGCAACTGAAGTTTCCAAAGTTTTTATTAGTTTTCCACTAACAGTAAATACTTGTATACGTACATTAATAATTTCCTGGGGTTGGTTGTGTTCAAATAAAAATTTTGTTTTTGTTGTGAATGGATTGGGATAATTCATTACTCGTTTAAGAACAACTTCTTCTGAATTGGCCACAATAAATTCTATATAAGTGGAGGAAGAGTTGTTCAAAATATCCCAGGCCTTTACTTCCATAGTATTTAGTCCTTCGTCCAAATCGAGGAGTTGGTATTCAATTTTGCCTGATTGATATGTATTCAGGTCGTTTTCGTAAAAATCGTTCAGGTTTATTTTGTTGGCCATATCATTATTGAGCGTTGCCGTGATATCATGGCCAATTACGTTTCCTGTTGTATTTACACCGTATTCATCTTCAAGGTGGGCTATGAGCAACGGCGATTCATCAACAGTGCCGCCGGTTACGAAGGTTGTGTCGTTTAGGTACAAATTTACCTGTGGTCCCTGATTGTCATCAATCAACAGGGAGTCGGATCCGCCCACAATAAAGTTGTCGTAACAGCCGTAGGCATCAGTTTGACTGTTTTCGCCATAATACGATATTTTTCCTACATCAAGTTCGTAGTTAATATCAATGGGTACGATAAAAACAAATTTGAATTCTCCATTGGTTATGGTTGCTTTTCCTTTATAAATAATATTGCTGTATTCTTTGTATGAAAAAGTTCCTGAGTCGCTGTTGTCGTTGTTCAGTGTTGTTTTGGTTTGCATTTTATCAAATACAATGGGGTACACTGTTCCATTGAAATCTAGTTTTTGATTGGTTGTTGGGTCTACAACTCTGCCTTTTATGGTCATTTTCTTCAGGGCTTTCAGGGTGTCTGTAATTCCGTCACCCTCATCGTTAACAGCTTCAATACCGTTAATGGAATCGGTCATAATGCGGTTTGGCGGCACATCCAGTTGCAAGGCCGGGTCTCCAAATAACGTAAAATTGCGCATATTTTTACCACTGGTCAGGTTTTTTGTAATGGCAATTACTTCGCCCAGTGTTTTGTAGTTTCCATCCTCGTTGGGAACAAATACATTGTTGTAGAAATTTCTTGAAAGGGTTTGGTTTGCACCTCCGTATACAACACGTGTAGTTGAAAACAGGGTAATTGCACCGCCATCTTCTTTAAGCAAAATGGTTTCACCCAGCGATTGTTGGCTTGGGTCGTCGAAACGGCTTACTTCGCACGATCCGGTCATAAAAAACGGCAATTTTTCGTTGGTCCAGTTCTGTACGGTTGTTTTTGTGAGAATGGCTTCGTGCGCCAAACGGGTTTCACTTCCGTGGCCTGTGTAGTTGAAAACCAATGTCCCGCGATGAATATGTCCGTTGATTGCTTTGGTCACTTCAGGGTAACGCTCTCCTGCAGGAGTCGATTCCTGTTTGTAAGCGTCCATCAGAATCAGTTTTGGATTCATCCAGCGGTATTTGTCCCGCACAATAACTGCCAAATCGTAAGCATGCGTTTGGAGGTAATAGTCGGTGCCATCTGCATCATCGCCAACAAAAACAAGATCGTTTTTCCATGGGCCAAGGTTCGGGTTGTTTACATAGTCAATGGTTTTATTCAACAACACGTTGGCTTCATGTGTGCTACGCACGGGAAAGCGCCCAATGCCCATATCAAGGGTGCCGTTAAGGTCATGGCCGTGTTCATCGCCGCCTTCTCCTTCATCGAGCATCACAAAAAAATCATCACAGGCAACAGACTGATATTCGTCTACCCTTTGTGTCTGAAAAGTAAGAATATAATTCGTGTTGTTTGATGCGGAAATATTATCATAAGAGCCGTCTCCAAATAATAGTAAATGTTTGGGCATTTCGTCTTCATTGTTTGCCCGGTCGTAAAACATTTTCATGTAGTTTCGAATGGCAGATGCATCCACGTTGCCGCTTGAGAATTCATTATAGATATATTTCGGTTCGGTTACTTTTACTGTAATATTGTCGTGTTCGCGGTGAAAATCGGCCAGTTCATTTGCTTGTGACCTAAAATTAGGGTGAGTGATGATGAAAAAATCGTAAAAGCCGTTTGCATGCAAGTTCTGATTTCCCACGCTGCCTTTATCCGTTACAGTCATGGCATCGCTTTTTTCAAAGGCAACAAACATGTTTTTATTGTCTGACGGATGATTCCAAATAGCTTTATTGTTCGAATGATTGAATGCTATATTCACCGGGCTTTCTGTATCGCTTACTTGCCAAACCAGCCCATCATTCGGCATATCTGATAATTCATACCTGATCATATTTCCGTAACCAACATTTTCTAAATCCTGCATAATCATTTGGCTGTTGGTGTATATCATTTCGCGTAAACCAATGGCAGTTAGGTCGCCTACGTAACCATGCGAAGATACGTTTGAAGAAATGTATTGAAGTTTTATATTGAATGATTCCGATGGCGGGTTAATGAAATCAGTTGTTTTGCTTGCTCGTCCTTTGTCGTAACTCCCACTTTGTTGAATAGCCGCTTGTCTGAACCGGTTATCATTTAAAAACAGATAAAAATATGAAGTAACACCCGAGCAAATAGCTCCCACTTGCGACCTGATTTCTACCGGAGTAGTTTGCACCAGGTTGGTGAAGTTTATGTTGAACGACTCATATTCTGTAGGTTGAAGCGATTCTCCAAAGAATATGCGACCGGTTTTATTCAGGTTGGTTTGTCGGTGGTTAAAATATTTGATGTCGGTAAAGCGTGTCACTGTTTTATCGCTGCTCTGGCCGTTGTAGGTTGCATTCTGAATGCGCTCTCCCGGCCCAAAAGAAGTAGTAATAAAATAATGACCTGTTTCGGAGTAATCATGTTCTTTTGCAGAAATAGTTTTATTTTCTGCATCGGTATGCCGATTCACAATACCATTGCCGTAAAATAAAATGTAATCGCCGCTATTAAATTCACCATCATTACCTTTCTCCATGTATATAGGTACTTGTGGCAAGGCATAAGGATCGTCTGATGTAACCCTGAAAGATAATTGTTTACCACCGAAACCGTAAACGCGTATATGTGACGGGTTGTCCATTCCCCAGCTTTGCAATTGAGTGTGCGTAATTTTGTAAACCCCGTTTTTTGAAACGGCTATTTTGCGCCATTCACCTGTGTTTAGAACTGAATTGTTTGGAATAACACGTTTAACCAGTTCCTTCGCCGGCGTTTCTTCCTTTTGGAATGTAATATCAATATCGGCACTTTTGAGTAAATGCATTTGCCCGCTTTTAGTTACAGCCGCATTGATCCACACATACATCAACTTTTGTTTTTTTGTTACAACTATTTTGTAAGAACCGTCAATGTTTCCGGGTATCAATTTCTTGGGCAAATGTGCATAATCTTCATTTTTTTCCAGTACAATATTTGAAATGGATATTTCAGGCTGAGATTGGGTTGAAGCAATCGGGAAAGTCTTGAAGTAAAAAGGTATACCCGGCAATGAATCAAAATAATAACAGTCAGTAAAATATGGCTTATTGACATTATTGCCCCATTGGATTTTAATTTGGTGCTTGATCGCCTTCGAATGGACAACCCAGGA
>CAYPSX010000266.1:0-4858 GCA_964413185.1 uncultured Bacteroidales bacterium | reverse complement strand
ATTGTAGGCAATAAAATTGTATTAATTTATACGCCTAAAAATGTAATACATTACCATAGGAACACCGATCCGAATAATTTGTCGCAGGAATACCAAACTACCTCTGAAATAGCCGACCTTGGCACACGCGAAGGTTACATTAACGAAGAGGGTAAGCTGGTAATGGATTATACTACCTATGAAAACTATTCCGGAGCCACTGCCGGCTTATTGAACTTTTACGAATTCTCCGGCTTTGCCAATGTCACCCACGGAAACCTGATTATGATTGTAATCGGTCTGTTTTTTATTTTCCTTGCCATTAAGTTCGATTATGAGCCGTTATTACTCATCCCCATTGGCACAGGTATTTTGATAGGAAACATTCCCATGTTCCAGGCCGTAGATTTCAACCTGCAATTGGGTGTTTATGAGCCCGGAAGTGTAATGAATTATCTTTACCAGGGAGTTGTACAGGGCTGGTATCCACCGTTGATATTTTTGGGTATTGGTGCCATGACCGACTTCTCGTCGCTAATGTCGAATCCGCGACTTATGGTGCTTGGTGCAGCAGCCCAAGTGGGAATTTTTATTACTTTCCTCTGTGCATTGTACCTGGGATTTGCCCCTGCAGAAGCTGGTGCAATTGGCATTATTGGAGGTGCCGATGGCCCTACGGCCATCTTTTTATCCTCGAAGCTGGCCAACGGGGTCAATATTATCGGATATGAAAATGGCGACCCGGTGTTTGTGAAAAACCTGATCGGGCCCATTGCCATAGCGGCTTATTCCTACATGGCGCTCGTTCCGGTAATACAGCCGCCCATCATCAAATTATTTACAAGCAAGCGCGAACGAAGAATAAAAATGCGTCCGCCACGGGCAGTATCCCGACTGGAGAAAATCCTGTTCCCGATTATCGGACTGTTGATTACCGCATTTATAGCACCGACCTCGCTCCCACTTCTTGGTATGCTTTTCTTTGGTAACTTACTCAAAGAAAGTGGAGTGACCGCACGCCTGGCCAATACTGCCAGCAACGCGTTAATCGATACCATTACCATTCTGTTAGGGTTAACCGTTGGAGCATCAACACAAGCCGATGTTTTTCTGACCAAAGATTCCATCATGATATTTGGCTTGGGAGCAGCATCCTTTGCGGTGGCCACAATGGGCGGATTAATATTTGCAAAAATAATGAACTGGTTCTCGCCCAAAGACAACCCTGTGAACCCAATGATTGGAGCTGCAGGAGTTTCAGCTGTACCCGATAGTGCGCGAGTTGTCCAAAGCATGGGCATAAAAGAAGACCCGACCAACTACCTGCTCATGCATGCCATGGCACCAAACGTATCCGGTGTAATAGGCTCAGCCGTAGGTGCTGGTATATTGCTAAGTTTCTTAATGTAAAAAATATCACCAAATAATTATAAAGGCAGGTTTCATTATGATTCCTGCCTTTTTTTATTTTAAAATAATTATTTTTATCTCACATTGTTTGATTATGAAAAAATACCGAGATATTTGTGCACAATGTAAATTCTTAGGTCAGGATAACCGTGGTTTCATTTGCAAGCAATCGAATTTCCCAACTGACCTCAAAGGTTCTTGTGACTTATTTGTTTACAATGAGCCAAAGAAAAAGAAAAAGTCCAGACATATACTACCAATTACTTTTCTGGTAATTGCTGTGTTTTCTACAATAATTATCATTAATAAGCAACATCAACAAAGAAAGGACCAAGCAAGAAATGCCGAAATGTTCAGCGAGTTAATTGAGCTAAATACCAATAAGACCATATCCTATAAAAAGTCTGTTAAACTCAATGATACATTGGGATATCTACACTTAAAAAATATATTTCAGACGAATTTAATCAAGGTCTCAAATAAAAGATTTTCTAGAACTATACAAATGAATTTAAACGCTATATCAACGTTTGCTAAAAACAAAGATTCGGTCTACCTAACGAATATTCTCTTGATGAACAAAAGTAATCAAGGCGTTTTTGACAGCATAAAACAGGAAGGTTTTATGGTTCATATTTATAAAAACAGGCACTTCTTTCCACAGGATAAAATCAAGCATTAAAACTCCCTAATCTGCTACTATAAAAACATCCACATTAACATACATACTTTCAGTAATGTATATACTTTCAAATTAACATAGCTTTATTTTTAGATAATTGTCGTTTGGATATACCAATTTGTTGTTTGTCGAAAAAAATTGCTTAACCTGCTCATAATGATATTTTCGTGTAGATTTTATCAGCGAAATAAATCAAACAAACAAACAAATCCCAAAATTACCATTATGAAACATTTTTTACTTAGTTTGCTTATTGCCGCAATATTCATGACAGGCACTAACGCAACCGCCCAGCAATGGCAGAAGCTTGATGAACAAGCTGCTTCAATTGAAACCAACATTAACCTTTTACAAAACAATCCCAACCAAATGAGGTTGGAGTTTGATTTTAATGGGTATAGCATCAAGGATGTTAATACTCCTAAGGGTGTGTCAAAAATCATTGAAATTCCGGAATGTACCCGCACAAAAGTAAAGGGTGCTCCCGACCTGCCAAAAATTTCGCAAGCGTTGGCCATTCCGAACAATGATAAAATGAAGGCTAAAATTATTAAAAGCCGCTATATTGAAATTAAAAATATTGATATAGCCCCTTCAAAAGGAATCATGTCGCGCGACAAAAAACCAACCGATTATCCTTTTGTATATGGTGATGAATATTCACAAAATGCCTTTTATCCGGCCGCCAAAACAAAAATGCGCGACCCCTATGTAATCAGGAATGTCCGTGGACAAAGCATCGTGATTAATCCGGTACAATACAATCCGGTTACCAAAACAGTACGAATATATACTAACATAGTAGTTGATGTAATTGCAACCGGCGTTGATTCAAAAAATACTCTCACTCCTAACCCAAATGTAGCCAACGATGCTGTATATCATAATGTGTTAACAAACCACTTCATCAATTACACTCCGGAATCGCCCAAATACTCGCCACTTTCAGAAGATGGCAAAAAAATGCTCATTGTAGCGTATAGCGATTTTACAGACGAAATGCAAGCATACAAAAGCTGGAAAGAGTCAACAGGATACACAGTTGATTTAGTTGATTACTCAACAATTGGAAGTGCTTCAGCCCTGAAAACGTACGTACAAAACCAGTACGACCAAAATGGTATCAGCTACCTGCTTATTGCCGGTGATCATGCCCAGGTACCCAGTTCAAGCACAAGCGCAGGCGACTCAGACAATAACTACGGTTATACATCGGGAACCGATCATTATCTTGATCTTTTCGTAGGTCGTTTTTCAGCTTCAACCACAACTGATTTACAAACACAAATAGACCGCTCCATTTATTATGAGCGCGATGTGAGTTCAACAGAATCGTGGTTCAAAAAAGGTATTGGCATTGCTTCAAACGAGGGAACCGGCGGTGGCGGTGACGATAATGAGAGTGATGAGCAACACATGAACAACATTGAAAACGACCTTGAGGGATATGGCTATACAGTATCACGCTGTTACCAGGATGGCGGTAGTACCTCAGAATTAAGCAGTTTAATCAATGCTGGTGCCGGTATTATCAATTATGTTGGTCATGGAAGTAACACTAGCTGGCATGCACCATCTTTTACTAATACAAATGTAAATGCATTAACAAATACGGATCAATTTCCATTTGTAATTTCTGTAGCATGTGTTGTCGGTAACTTTACAGGCATTACTTGTTATGCTGAATCTTGGTTAAGAGCAACTTATAATGGCAACCCAACCGGTGCTGTTGTATTCTGCGGATCTACCATAAACCAATCGTGGGCTTCTCCAATGTGTGCACAAGATGAAATGAACGACCTGCTCGTAGCCAACAGCTACATTACTTATGGTGGAATGTTCGTCAATGGAATGTTCCAAATGATTGATGAGTATGGAACCGATGGCGAAAACATGGCCGACACATGGACTGTTTTTGGCGATCCTTCAGTACAAATGCGTACTCCCGGAAATCCGGAAGGTCCCGGCGGAGCAGTTGAAGAACCACCCGTTGCCGACTTTACAGCAAGCAGTACAACCATAGAAGAAGGACAAAGTGTAACTTTCACAAGCACTTCAACCAACAGTCCTTCAAGCTTATCATGGTCATTTAACGGTGGCGATCCGTCAACAAGCACAGCAACAAACCCAACGGTAACTTACAACACAGCCGGAACGTACCAGGTGTCACTCACAGCCACCAATGATTTTGGCAGCGATACCGAAACAAAAAATGCCTATATAACTGTCGAAGAATACGTCCCAACTTACTGTTCATCAGCCGGAAGCGATGCCAGCTACGAGTGGATTTCAAAAGTTGAAATTGGCAGCTTCGTGAACAGCACAGCTTCAGATGATGGATATGCCGATTACACAGCTCAAACAATTGAATTAGCAGCCGGTCAAACTTACAATCTGACATTAACCCCCGGATTTGGAAGCTCTACATACAATGAGTACTGGAAAATCTGGATTGATTATAATAATGACTATGATTTTGATGATGCAGGTGAACTCGTTTACGATGCAGGCTCAATGTCGCAATCTGCTGTTTCAGGAACAATAACCATTCCTTCAAGTGCTACAGGAACTACACGTATGCGTGTTTCCATGAAATACAATGGCGAACAAACTGCTTGTGAAACCTTCAATTATGGTGAAGTAGAAGATTATACTGTAACATTCGGAGAAATTGTAGTTGACCCGCCAGTTGCCGACTTCTCAGCCAATACAACTACAATTACTGAAGGTGAAAGCATTAACTTCAGCGACCTTTCTACTAACGACCCAACATCGTGGAGCTGGTCG
>CAYPSX010000265.1:0-4892 GCA_964413185.1 uncultured Bacteroidales bacterium | reverse complement strand
GTTTTCAGGTGTTTTCCGGGTTTTAATTGCTTAAGAAAATTAAAAGTACAATATCATGCGATTTGATGATTTAAAAATTATACAGCCAATTTTAAAGGCACTAAAAGAAGAAAAATATGCTGTGCCCACATCCATACAGGAAAAGGCCATACCATTAATAATAGATAGAAAAGATGTGTTGGGCAGTGCACAAACGGGAACCGGTAAAACAGCTGCTTTTGCCATACCCATTCTTCAGCATCTGCACAACGCCCGCCAAAATTATCATACTTCCAGAAAAATAAAAGCCCTTGTAATTACGCCAACCCGCGAATTGGCCATTCAAATTGGCGAAAGCTTTACAACGTATGGGAAACATACCGAAATTAGGAATACAGTCGTATTTGGTGGTGTAAATCAGGGTTCGCAAACTCAGGCACTTAAACGGGGAGTCGATATTCTGGTTGCCACTCCCGGCCGATTGTTAGATCTTATGAATCAGGGTTATATTCGGTTAAATGATGTGGAGTATTTCGTGTTAGACGAAGCTGACCGCATGCTCGATATGGGCTTTATCAACGATATTAAAAAGATTATTGAAAAATTACCCGTAAAAAGACAGTCGTTATTCTTTTCGGCCACCATGCCCAATAATATTGTGGCGTTATCGAAAAAGATACTGCAGAACCCCGTCAAAGTTGAAATTAATGCAGTTTCATCAGCAGCCGATACCCTGAAGCAATATTTATATTATACCAATAAGCAGGATAAGAAAAACCTGTTGCTTCATATCCTCAAAGACCGAAAAATCACACAGGTTTTGCTTTTCTCGCGTACAAAGCACGGTGCCGATAGAATAGCAAAGCATTTGACCCGAAAAAAAATACTAAGTGCGGCAATACATGGCGATAAAGCACAAAATCAGCGACAAAAGGCCCTCAATAAGTTCAAAGATGGCGAGTTAAGGGTACTGGTGGCAACTGATATTGCCGCAAGAGGTATAGACATAGACAAGCTGAAATATGTGATCAATTATGATATTCCCAACCTGCCTGAGACCTTTGTGCATAGAATTGGACGAGCCGGTAGAGCCGGAGATGAAGGTATTTCCATTTCCATTTGCGAACCCGAAGAGAATGCTTATGTGAAGGATATTGAGAAATTGATAAACAAGCGTATAGAAGTTATCAAAGACAATCCTTTTCCCCAAACAGACAGACCAATGAACAATGCAGAGAAGAAAGAGGCTGCCAAAGAGAAACTAAAACGGAAACAGGAATTTTTTGCAAATAGAAATAAGAATAAAGGGAAACAGACAAAACCCAAAAGAAAATTTTAACTGACCTCCATTTTCTAAGCAGCGAATCTGTTGATTTGCATGTTGAGCAAGGGCCAGATGGAGGCATTGTAACACTTGAAGATACTACCATACTTGATATGGCTTATGAAATAATTGGAGAGTCAAAATCGTAAGAGTAGTAGTTTTTCTAAGGATAATATTTTAGTAACGGCAGGGAAAAAATCCCTGCCGTTTTTCTTTCAAGTTATTATGTGATCCGGCATAAGGCCGGCTTTTATATACAGCCGGCCTGTTGGTCATTTTGTTGTATTCTTTCAGAATAAGTTGTAACTCAGCTTTGCCCTGATTGACCTTGATGTGCCGGGTATAGCTGAATGCGCACCGTTATATGGCTGCACAAAATATATATCTTCGTCAAGCAAATTATATACTCCAATCCCCACAGACAGGTCGTCTACAAACAGGTTGTTGTAGTTTACAAATAAGTTAATCTGGATGGTTGGGTCAAATTCATGGTTTATGTCCCACACCGCATCATCTTCAGCTTCGTCCCATTCGGGAGCCCAGCCATATTTTTTGCCAGTGTAAACTATCCAGGGCGAAAAGGATAAATCATCGAAAAGGTTGAACGATGCAAAGAGCGTAGCTTTATCGCGGGCAAACCCTACCAAAGCCTGATCATCAAAGGCAGTGGGTACAGCATAAGTTTCTACTTTGTTTTTATCGCCCTGCAGGTAGTGTGAATAGGTTGCGTTAATGTTACCCCATTTCGCACTGTAGCGCATATCTACTTCAAATCCGCGGGTGCCGCTTTGATCGTAGTTCTGATACCCTTCAATGTCTAAGTCCTCATCGTAAAAATACACAATGGGTTTGTTTATTGCGATGTCAAAAAGATTTGCAGTAAGCAACAGGTTTGAACCTAATTTGTAACCAACCTCCAACTCAATAACAGTGGTCGATTCAGGAACAATTTCATCAATTCCGGCTACACCTTCTGCCATTACGGCCATATTTGCATTTATATTGCTGATGCCCGGGTTTCTGAATGCCTGACTGACCAAAGCCTTGTAGTGGAAATTTTCAAATGCTTTGGTTAAAGCTATTCTTGGCACAAATGATGACCCGTATGCACTGTTTTCTTCAAATCGTGCGCCTGCTGTAATATCTGCATACTTCCATTTGTAAGAAAGCTGTGCAAAAGCTGCATAATTCATATATTTAACTTCCGAGTATGCACTGTCCTCTTCGTTTTCAGGAAAAAAATAGTCGAAGGAGGAAAGAGCTTCAGCTTCATCCCTGAAAATTTCCCCACCTGCAATAAGATTGATATTTTTTGTGAAATCATAGTTCGCGCTTAACCGCCCTGTGGTTCTTTGTGCCAGAACATTGTAATAAATAAAGGCATCTTTTGAGTTTTCGTTAATATTGTTCCAGGGCTTCTGGCTTTTGAAAATAAATTCCGGAGTAAAGGATAGTTTGTCATTAACTTTATAAGTATATTCTGAACCCAGAATCAAAGAGGTAAATTTCATGTTGAATGGAGCAGTGATAACATCAAATGCATCCCTGCTTTCAACATTGTATTGATCATAAATTACACGGTTTTTAAAACTTCCTTTTGAAAGACCCATGTTTATATGAAATGTATTTAAAGAAGAGTAATCTTTCATGCTATAAGAAGTAAAACCAGTGTAATCCGGGTTGAGTCCTTCATAATCTCTTTGACTTCGATTGCCTGTTCCCAGATAAGTATGCAGCGAAAAATCCAGATCGTTAATTTTTTCACCATAAGATACAGATACATCTCTTTGGTTAAATGTTTTGTCCATCTCACTAAACGAAGTGGAAAATGCAACACCATCCAGGTCTTTATTCTCTCTTGTAATGATATTGATTACGCCCAATTCAGCATAGCCGCCGTAAAGAGCTGATCCGGGGCCACGAATTATCTCAATGCGCTTAATGTGGTCTATGGGAAAATGACTTCCAAACTGTGTGGTAGAGAATAATGTTTCGTTAATTTCCAATCCGTCAATTTGTACCGACATTTTACCTTCATGAGCCCAGTTTCCGCGGATTCCTGCACCTACAACGCCCTGTACATCGGTTCCGAACTGAAATCCCGGCACAAGCCTGAGTACATCTATAAGATCGCGGGCACCCATTTTTTGAATTTGTTCGGCACTGATAACTGTGATAATGCCGGGGGATTCACGTACAGAACTTTTGTTTCTTGAAGCTACTTTTACTTCAATTTTCATTAAATCTTCTAGCGACATAGAGTACATATCCTCTATTGAAGCAGAGTCTGTTTCCTGTCCGCGTAAAGCGGTGCTGAATAAAAGTAAGGGTACAGCAAGTGCTGCTGCAAGCCAGTGTAAATGTTTTTTCATAGAATTGTGTTTTTAGTTGGTTTAAAAACTAAAATAGACATTAAACCACACTATTACAAGAAAAACAGTACAGGCTTTTTCCGGATGATTTTTTTTTGGAAATATTGTTTCCTCAGCATCAGTAAGATATAATTGGTTTGTTCTTATGAAAAAAAAGCGAAGTTTTGCAACTCCGCTTTTTTGGGTGGTGCCACCCGGGATCGATTCCCGAAATTTAGAAAACTTTCAATTTTGTTAGCAATTCGAGAACTCTTGCAATATTATACAAATCAAAGATTTGCTATTTTGCGGAGCCAGCGAAAACGCACGTACTTTCTTTTATTCGCCGCTGTTAGGCTTTATAAACTTGTTTTTAATCGTGATGGAATCGACACGAATAAACCAAAAGCTGGCTATTGTCAACTTGATAAACCAATCTGTGTTCCTGATCAATCCTTCGAGACCAATAGCCCGCTAAATCATATCGAAGTTTTTCCGGTCGCCCCGACCCTTCGAAAGGAGTCCGCTGAATTTCTTTGATCAGTTTGTTGATCTTTTTAACAATTTTTTTGTCAACTTTTTGCCAATACAAA
Organism: uncultured Bacteroidales bacterium; assembly: GCA_964413185.1. Classification (GTDB taxonomy): domain Bacteria; phylum Bacteroidota; class Bacteroidia; order Bacteroidales; family Salinivirgaceae; genus Salinivirga. The sequence continues at coordinate 645 of CAYPSX010000265.1, read as the reverse complement.
TAGTCGTCCCATGCGTTTTCTGAAAAAGTGATCGTCATTTTAGTCGTCAAGTTCAGGAGTGATTGTTTTTCCAGCTTTCATTTGTTCGATCGATTCATAAAGTCGATCTGCATTTTTCTTAGAACTCAATAAATGCAATGTCTCCATTATCGAGTTGTATTCATCTAAAGAAATCATTACAGTCCCTTTTCCTGTCTTACGTTTAATGATCAGTGTTTCGTTATCATCTTCAACGCTATCAAGAAATTTCTTTAATTCAGCACGAAATTCTGAAAAGTTTGCAGCTATCATAATCGTCAACTTAAGTTCGTATTTATGTACAAATATACGTACTTTTTATAACCTTGTTGCAAAAACGGCTGAAATTTGTGGAAATTGTTAAATCTAATCAGTAGATAAACAAACATCGGTATAAGCTGTATTTTGTACAAAAAAAAGAAAAGACGAAGAAAAATCTCCGTCTTTTCGGGTGGTGCCACCCGGGATCGAATCCCGAATTGCACAAATCTGTGATTTGTATTGCAATTCGAGGACTCTCGAAAAATGACGAAATCACAGATTTCTATTTTTCGGGCCCCGATTTTCGTGGGCTCTCGAAAAATGACGAAATCACAGATTTCTATTTTTCGGAGCCAGGGACACCAG
>CAYPSX010000264.1:0-4939 GCA_964413185.1 uncultured Bacteroidales bacterium | reverse complement strand
TTTCTTCAAAAAAAGAGTTATTTTTAGAATGAAAAAACCTGTGGACAGCACTGTAGCGATGGCCTGTCCATACAAATGCTTTGTTATCCGACATTATTAAATTTTAAGCATATTCAACATGAAACTAAATCTGCTTGCAATTTTAGTGCTCTTTTCAGTAACAATAGTTGCACAAACACAAAAAATCAACATTAAAGGATTTGGCGAAGTTAGTGTTACCAAAGAAAAAGACTATTACAAAACTGATTTGGGGAAATTTGGAACTTACAATTTTTCCGGAAGCCTTGATCCGCTCTCATTAAAAACCAACCTCAACCTGGAACAGTTGAAATCGTTTCCGGGTTACAACATTTACGAAAACCTGGGGTTACAGGATATTACGCTTGAAGTTTCACGCGATGGACTGGCTTTAGCAGCAACAATCGACACGCGTAAAAACCTGGGCGAAGTAATGCAGATGTACCACATTAACAGTCCGACTATGGGCGTTTTTGTGCAACTCAGCAAGCAGGGTTTTGTGTTGAATGGCGAACTCGACTTTGAAAAAGACCCGATTGTTATTGATGTTATTCCCGACTTTTCGCGTTACACACTGGAAAAACTGGCACTTGGTGCAGAATGGGAAGCAGGTGGCGGAAAACTGGCACCGGTTGTTGGCTTCTCCATTCAAATGCGTTGGAAACCAACCAAATGGGATCCTGATATACAATCTGTAACCGCCTTTTCGTACAACCTCATGACGCAGGAAATTAGCGCTTCTATTTCTATGACAGACACATGGAGCAACCCACTAATGCTTTCCGAGGTATTAAAAAAAGATGCCGTGGTATTCTCCGATGTGGCCGCTTCAGTTGACTGGCCCATTGGCTCCCCTGCTCCATCGGGATTTGGGTTTAATGTGGGACAAGCCAAATTTTTCGACCTCGTTTTTGAAACTCAAATGGCCATTACGCCCACCGACAAACAAGTGGCGCTGCGTGCATACAGAAACCAAATCAGCTTCAACGACCTTTCAAGAATACTCCGAAACGGATTCGGATTAAATGTGCCGGATGTATTTCCGGACGATATCTACATAAAAGATGCTGAAATTCTATTCTCGCCCAATGGCGGCGAAGTTGGTGAATTCAAAATCAAAAAAGGATTCCTGCTCCGTGGAAAAGCAAAAATGCTCGATGCCCTGGATGCCGAAGTTGACTTTTATGCCAGCACCGATGAAGGCCTTCACCTTTATTACAAAATGGATGCAGCATTTAGACAATACCTTGAAAGAGAGTTCGAAAATCATCCGAAACTCAAATACATTTCAGGTCAACTTTATCGCACCCTTGAAATTCATAAAATTGAATTGCACATGGAGGCCGATAAACAGCTCAACATGAAAGGCGGCACCTATTGCGAAATGAGTATTCTGGATAAAAAAATCAGCTTTGAGATGAAAGGAGAATTTTCTTCCGAAGCACTTAAAAACAAAATTATTGATGAAGCAATGAAAATTGCCGGCCCGGAAGCCACAGCCGTAATAAACGCCGTAGGGAAAGGTGTGCAGGAAGCATCCAAAGTGGCCGGAACAGCTGTTAGTTTAAGCTCGAACCTCATCTCAAAATATGCTGCTTTAGCTGTTGTGAAAAAAGATCACATTCACCATGCCTTACCACATAAATCAGACAACCACTGCCATAAACATTGTGTGCCCAACAGGGCCAATGAAATGACCAAAGATATCCTTCCCCAATCCAAAAGCATTATTCAGGGATTTCACGATCGTATAATCGACGACATTGTGCAAATTGAAGGCGAAAACGATGCTGTTACCAAAAAATTGCGGGAGCAAAAATTCCTTACAGAATGGAACAACATCAATAAAAGACTCGATGATGAATGGCACAAAGTTCTATGGGACAAAGGCTATGTAGGCTTCTTTTACACACCCGGCAACGCAACAAAAGGAGGAAATTATTACCGGGAATTGGTTGAAAAAAAGAAAAAAGAGTATATACATCTAAAAAACATACTTTACAGTAATCTCCTCAATGCCCGTCTGGCATCTAAAAAAGGCTTTACAAAAATTGAAAACCGTTGGAAAGGTACGTATATCAATATTGAAAAAGGACCTGTACAGTCGACAAAAATTGCGATGGGCTGGCACAGTGCCATGTGGAAAATTGAACCCGTCCCCGGAACAGAATACGTTAAGCTTAAAAATCGCTGGAAAGAAACCTATTTACATATTGAACACGGCAAAATTGAAAGCACTAAAATATCTCCCGGATGGCACAGTGCACAATGGAAACTTGAGCGTGTGCCGGGAACAGATTATGTAAAAATCCAAAATCGTTGGAAAGACACATACCTTCACCTGGAAAACGGGAAATTAGAATGCTCCAAAATTGCCCAGGGCTGGCACAGCGCCATGTGGAAATTACACACAAAACAATACCATGCCAAAGCCTGGAATACAAAAGGAGAAAAAAACTGGAACACCGGCGAAATTGTGCTGGTTTCCGACAATCAAAAATACAAGCTCATTTTTGAACACGATGGTAATTTAAAACTACTCAAGTACGAAATCCTTGAACTTTGGTCATCAGGCACAGCAAACCGCGGAGCCAACAACCTGCGTTTTCAGCACGATGGCAATCTGTGCATCAGAACCAGCCCGAAAAACATCATTTGGGCATCAAACTCGTATGGTAAAAATGTAGAAGCAATTTATTTGCAAGATGACGGGAACCTCGTTATGCATGCGCCCGGCGCCAAAACTATTTGGGCTACAAACACAGCACAATCAAACATTCGACATAATAAATTTGCTCGAATTAAAAACCTGTGGAAAAACACATACCTGAACATAGAACACGGGCCGGTAAAATGCACCGAAGCATCGCCGGGATGGCATAGCAACATGTGGATGCTCGAAGCAGTTGCGGGAACAAACTTTGTGCGCATAAAAAATCGTTGGAAGAACACCTATTTGCATATCGAAGGTGGTGACAAGGTGCAGTGTACCGAAATCGAACCGGTCTGGCACAGCGCCATGTGGGAAATTGAACCCATACAAGGCACATCAGCAATGCGCATAAAAAACCGGTGGAAAAACACCTACCTCAATGTAGAACCGGGAAAAATACAATGCACCGACATAAAAATGGGCTGGACAAGTGCCAAATGGGAATTGGAGTATGTTGACTGAGCGTAGTACGGTGTAAGAAAAGCTGATTTTGTTTGCAGATTATTCGTATTATTTGCAGCAAAATTGTGTTTTATTATATTTGCCGATAAAAACAGTATGAAAAAGCTTATTATTCTATTTTGCATGTTTCCGGTTGTGTTATTTGCCCAAAATTGCAATTGCCCCGAGAGTTTTCAATGGATGAAAAAAACATTCGAAGAAAACGATGCCGGCTTTCCCGGTGTAGTGGAAAGAAAAGGAGAATCAACTTACAAACATTTTAGCGATTCTATTCAATCGCTTGTTGCAGGTGTCAGCGATAAAGATACATGTCTGAAATTAATGAACACATGGCTGCATTTTTTTCGTAACGGACACATGGGTGTTACTTTCCAAAAAAATACAAAGGCGCAAAACAAAACTGAAAAAGAGTTTATTAATCCTGCTGAAATAGAAATTTATAAAATTCCTGACAACCCGTTCCATCCCGAAAAATCAGTCGAAAACTACCATTTTGGGTTAACCGGAATCTGGGAAAATAAATTCCAACAGATTGGCATATTTGAGGATTCAACGTCTCAAGACAGGGATTACGTAGCTGTTGTCCTTCAATCCAATGTCGATAAATGGAAACGGGGCATGGTAAAATTCTCTATTCGCCAGGTCGATGGAAAATATATGTGTGATTACACAGCCAATGATTTTTCATACCGTACTTGCCCAATTCGCTATTCAGATTTAATCTTGCGGGGAGATAAAATATACTGGAAACGGTCCCCTGAAAATTTCTCCACGCCTGATTCGCTGGAAATTTCTTTGCTAAATACCCAGAAGCCTCAATTCTTAACCCTTGATGAAAACACTAACTTAATCCGTATCCCGTCATTTGTCTACAAACACAAAAGCGCCATTACTAAGCTGGTAAACACACATCAACAGAAACTGGATTCGTGCGAAACATTAATTATTGATGTGCGCCAAAATGGCGGAGGCAGCGACAATTCTTTTCGTTCACTGCTTCCATACATTTATACCGATACCATTAAACTGTATATGCCTGAAATACGCTCAACCCCGAAAAATATGGAAGCAATGCTCAGTAGGAACCGGAGAAACTTTATTGGAAAATGTTTTAATTTCTTTTACATGCGTCCACGCTTGAAAAAGAATATGGGAAGCTTTGTTCCTATACTGAATAAAAAATTCAAAACGAGAACTTATGCAGAAGTAAAGCATTGCCCACAAAAAGTATATATTATTGTTGATGACAGATGTGCAAGCTCTACCGAACAATTCCTGCTCTATGCCGAACAAAGTTCTAAATGTGTTATTATTGGCGAACAAACCTTTGGCGCAATTGATATTTCCAATGTTCATGGTGTTGATTTTCCCAATGGAATATTCCGGCTTGGTTATGCAATTAGCCGCAGCCTGCGTACGCATGAAAGAGTTATTGATGGTATTGGTATTGAACCGGATGTTACTATCCCGGATTCGGTTTCCAAATACCGCTGGGCGCATTATGTTCTAAATTTTAGCCGGAAACCGCAAGAAATCAACCGTTAAACTACTTTCGCACAAGCACAACAGGATTGTTGGTATTGCCTTTGGCATACAAAATAATTTTTAAAAATGTTTATCTGGCTAATAATTTATCTTAGCTTTGCGCCGTTTATTTAAAGCTAAATAGTGCATATAATAAAACTCCAATAACTGCGTTATGTTCATTTTAAAATCAGTCGATTACTACAGCAAACTCCTTGATTT
>CAYPSX010000263.1:0-4944 GCA_964413185.1 uncultured Bacteroidales bacterium | reverse complement strand
TCGCCTAGTTTTCCTTCATTATTATCGATATAAATGTTATCGTCTTTAGTTGAAATCGTATATGTCACATTTTTTGCCACATTTTGGCCTATATTTTGGATAACCACTTTGGCTTTAACCAATTCTCCGGGTTGTAACTGTCCATCGACAGTAATAGCACCGGTACCTTCACCCTGATCGATAATTTCAAGACCGGAAAATGCCAATTCCGATTTTTGGTATTCCAATGTATTGACCACCAAATAAGCCGGGTCCATATCGTACCCGAAATGTTCTTTTACATTAATTTCCAGTTTATGTTCGGCACTTTTTACATCAAAAGCCGCTTGCATGGGAATGGTTACCTGCTTGGTTTCGCCGGGTTCGATAAAGTAAATTTTTTGGTTATCGCCAATTTTGAAATGGCGGTCGGTGGCATTGTCTTTTACTTCGACTTTCAATCCCTGGGCTTTTCCCTTTCCTTTGTTGGTAACAGATAGCTCCAGTTTGGCGGTTTCTTTTGATTCGATGATTCCGTTTTGGTTGTCGTCTTTAAAATTCAGATCCACGTACAAGTTTGGGGGTAAACCCCGTTCGTAGGTAGGTTCGAAGTTGAACTTTTGCGATTGGCTTTTGCCGTTGATAACCTCTTGCCCAAGAAGGCCTTGTGTGGCAAATAGCCAAATAATGAGGGCTGCAGTAATTGTCTTCATATATCAATAAATTTTGAGCATTTCCCGAATAATTGTTAAAAATATAGAAAAATGTAACATTATAAAACCCAATCATCTATTTTTTTAATACCTTTTGTGTTGGAATAGTAATCATGGAGTTGTTGTTTTTAATAAAAACCAGAGAAAAAACCGGGTATTTATGGCGCTTAAAGTGGGCGTGTCTTACAGTTTCGCACTTGTGCAAATAATTAATATTAAACCACATAGACTGAGGAATAATGTCGCACCTGACGGCGCTCAAATTGTTCACCATCGTATCATTTCTACTACCATAATTCCGCACCTGTATTTCGGCTGCGCTCAATAACCAACGGAGCTTTCAGAAATATCAGCTATTTCTACCAAAATTCCGCACCTATCGGTGCTTTCAGAAATATCAGTATTGAGCGTAGCCGAAATAAAAAAAGCCTCGTCGGTTATTGAGCCAAGTCGAAATATAGAGGCGATATTATGGTAAAAAATTGATCGAAAATGGAATATCGCCGCGATGTATCGCAAAATAGGATTACAAAAGGAATTATCGGCGAACGTGTAAGGGGTAAAACAGAATTGATTTACATAATTCGTTATAATACAGCTTGTTGTCAAGTGCGAAACATCAGTAATTAATAAATATTTGTAACCTTCTTTAGTATACTTCTAATCCTAAAAAGCCACATGTGAGGACACGTGCGGCAGCGGAACATGTGCGGCATCGGGAAAGAAAAAACAGGAATAGAAAAAAAAGCGATAATAAGTGCAATAATAATTTTTTTGTGTATTTTCAACCAGACCTTTCAATCTGTAATAACTTTTAAAGTTTTTATATCCAGCAATATAAATATATGTTACTGATGAACTGAGTCATTAAAATCAAAATTTTAAACGAATGAAGAAACTATTTTTTACATTTATCCTTGTCATGTTCGCCTTTGGAACTATCATGTCCCAAAACATTAACATTAAGGGTTTTGGGAACATTCCGGTGAAAAAAGAAGGTAAAAACTACCTGATTCAGATAGGAAAGTTTGGCGAATTTGCTTTCCAGGGAAGCCTTGACCCCAGAGATCTGACAGCTAAAGTTCAGGTTGATCAGCTAGCGCATATGCCGGGATTCAGGGTTTTATCTAAATTAGGTTTAACAGATATTTTCCTTAATATATCGGGCAACGGTCTTTACCTGAATGCAAAAGCCGATACAAAAAGTAGTTTGAAAAAGGTTTGCGATCTTCTTAAAATTACAACTCCATACATTGATGTAAGTGCTGCCATTGCGCCAAAAGCACTGGATTTGAAAGGCAGTATGGAGTTTTCCGATGGCCCCGTACAGTTTTTGAATATCAGTGAAACCGGAACAGTTGTAAAATTTAGCTCCGCAAATATTTCAACTACGCTTGAACCGGGCACGGCTGAATTGGGTTTTGAAACCAATGCATTGATCACGCCAACAAAATTTGATCCTGAGTTAAATTGCACTTATTCATTTACATACGATCTTGTAACACAGACATTAACAGGTGCCGGCTCTATGATGAGCGACTGGATAAACCCATTGGGAACATCGAATTTTGTAGGTCCAAATTCGATCAGGTTCAGTAACGCAGCAGTAGAAATGGGTATAAATATAGCTACGCTCGCTCCCGTAAACCTCGGATTTGCAGTAGAAGAAGCGAAATTATTTTCGCTTGATTTTGGTGTGGTTGTATCTATTGATCCGGTTGGTAAAGAAGTGGCATTCATGGGTAAAAGAACAAAAATGAATGTAAATGACTTCACTACTTTTTTACGCGAAGGGTTTGGTTTAAAAGTGCCCAATGTATTGCCTGACATCTATTATATTGAGCAACCACGCGTACTTTTCTCACCCAACGGAGGGTCAGTAGGCGAAGTCGATATTGAAAAAGGTATTGCACTGGGCGGACATGTTAAGATTGGCGATGCTATGGAAGGGCCAATTCATTTCAATTTTGACATGGAAAATGAAATTACACTGCACATGGATTTGCAGTACGATTTCAGAAAGTTTGTAATGAATGAGGTACGAAAAATAAAACCGTTAGCACCCGTAGCCAATGAAATTTTAAAAACTTTCCAGGTTCGTAAACTTTATGTTGACCTTTACGCCAATAAAGATGATAAAAAATTCAATGGCGCGGCAAAATGTGACTTTGAAGTGTTTGGAAAAGCGCATCACATAGAGTTTGAAGCGGCTTTGGAGCCCGAAGTAATTGTACAAAAGTTAGTGAATGAGATTAAAAAACAGGCTGCCCCGCAAATGTTGGCTGCTACAAAAGCCATTAGCGATAATGTGAAAAAAATTGCCGGTCCTGCGCTAAGCTCTTCAATCAATATTGCACAACAGGGCTTTAACAAATTAGGAAATTTTGGAAAGGTTGTAGCTGAATACAGACATCATATTACACATGATAACTGTTTTGGCTCGTGCGTACCCAAAAGAGCCAATCATTTAACCGGACCGGTTTTACAGTCTTCGAATGCAGCTGTCGATGAGTTCTACAACAAACTCCACGATCGATTGATACAACTTAACGGAATTACCCCTGAGCAAACCATGGATTTAAGGTATCAGGCCGTTGGAAACCAATGGAAACGCTTGATGAACAATCTCGACAACAAATGGAAAGCTGTAAAGGATGATCAGCATTATCATGGATATGACAAAGACCCGGGCGATGTGGCAAAATTAGGTCGCGAATACAGAAGGCTGGTAAACCTGAAATACATAGAGCATCTAAATTACCGCAGAGCTTTATGGAAAAGATTGCTGACACATGGCGACGGAAAACATCAAATTCAAAACCGCTGGAAATCAAATTATTATATTCACGACAACTTTACAAAGGTGCAATGTGCAACCATTAAGCAAACTTGGCTAACAGCCCAATGGGAGTTTGAACCGGTCGTGGGAGAAGATTATTTTAGAATAAAAAATGCGAAAAAGGGAACTTATTTACATATTGAACATGGCAGAGTAGAAACATCAGATATTTCCCCCGGCTGGTCAAGTGCAAAATGGAAAATCGAAAGGATTCCGGGCACCCAATATGTACGACTAAAAAATCGCTGGAAAAATACGTACCTGAATATTGAAAAAGGCCCGCTTGTTTGTTCCAATATTGGAGCAGGTGCACACAGCTCCCACTGGGATTTAAGACCGATGCTCAAAAATGTGGACTGGCGTTCCGCCGGAGACTGGGGACCCGTTGAGGTATATGAGCCGGTCAGAATACGAAACAGATGGAAAAAGGGATATCTCAATATTGAAAAAGGACCAATTAATTCAGCCCCGGTTCCGGTTGGATGGAGAAGTGCCAAATGGAAATTTGAACCTGCAAGGTATCCGGGTTATTTCAAAATTAAAAATCTTTGGAAAAATACATACCTTAATGTTGAACATGGAAAGTTAGAAGCTACTAATATAAATGATGGCTGGCAAAGTGCTATGTGGGATATTTCACCGGTACCGGGTACACCTTATGTGAAAATAAGGAACAAATGGAAAAAAGACTGGTACTTACATCATCAGTTTAATGGCGTACAGGCTCAAACCATTAAGCAAAATTGGCATAGCGCTATGTGGGAGTTAGATTATAATATGAAACCGGAACCCATAACTGTGTATTACGATAAAAATGCGGGTTGTGGAACAATTTACCAAAAAGGCATTGAATTGAAAAAACATTGCACCTGGCTTAAAACCTGGCATTCGATAGTTGTTTTGGGCACAATGAATAACTCTTTTTCAGACTATAAAGTAGTTTTTTATGAAAAAAATAAAGGTGTGGGAGCTATTTATAAGGTTGATAGTTATGGTAATATGCATAAGTTGAAACAGCATAACGGATGGCGTAAAACATGGGAAAAAGTTACTGAAGAAAATGGTATGATTAAGTTTGAAACCGCAAGTGGTTACTACGAAATATATAAGGTTGACGACAAGGGTAACATTAGTTTACATTCTAAAGGCCAACCAAAATCCAGGAAAAAACCAAAACCAAAGCCAAAAGAAAAAACCAAACAAAAGAAAGATTTGGATATGTTTTAATAAACAGTTCTACTTTGAAACATTTAAAAAAATTGCCAAAAATCAACCCGATTTACCCTTATATGGAAACGGGTTGATTTTTCGGCTTTCTCCCTTTAGGGCCGGGGCAAAAAAAGGCGAAAAATCAATTCTTCCTGTTTTGAGCAATGCATGACCCATAATTGATTATTCTTTTTTTGCTTCAGG
>CAYPSX010000262.1:0-5027 GCA_964413185.1 uncultured Bacteroidales bacterium | reverse complement strand
AAGCAAAAAGTAAAAGTGTCATAAATGCATCAATATAAAAAACTTAACACTGATGTGGTCTTTTTGCATGTAGAGAAAAAACAAAATTAAACTGTAAAGATTCTTTTTCTTCGAACAAATATACCCTAAAAATGGATTCGCATGACCCAAAACATAAAAATTTCACATGTAACTTGCTGATTTTTAGTATCCGGTTTTTGGGGCGTTGTTGTGGTGCACAAAACAGGAGGATGTTATAGAAGTGAATTAAACATATTTGATTAATATGTGCTGGCCGGATTGTTTTTTAACTGTCCGGCCTTTTTTTGTACGCATCATAATTGCGACAATCACAACTTTGCGAAATCATTATTTTAGGCTAAATTGCAGTTGTGCTCTACTAAAAGTATAATCAGAAATCAAATAATTAAATCTAAAACCATGAAAAGATATAAAGTATTACTGCTTGTGATTATTTCCCTATTGCTTTTTAGCTCATGCGGTTATTTTTGGCGGGCACTCAGATATCAAAAGGTTGATATCGACGATTACAAAATATTTGAAAATCGGGTGGTTGAAGCACCCAAAAACCATGACCCGTGGGAAAAATCACCTGGGTACAACAATTACACACTTTCAGATACAACTTTTGAGCGGTTTATGGACTTAAAATCTGTAGCATACCTTGTTATTCAGAACGAAAAAATAATTTACGAAAATTATTGGGACAACTACACCGACAGCAGCCTGAGCAACTCTTTCTCTGCCGCAAAAAGCATTGTAAGTTTGCTCGTTGGAATTGCTATTGATAAAGGAAAAATTGGTTCAGTAAACGATCCGGTAAAAAAATATGTACCTGAATATGACAATGAAACCAACAGCAAACTGCGCATAAAACACGTATTGACTATGAGTTCAGGATTAAACTGGCACGAGGCTTATGCTAATCCGTGGAGCAAAACCACCAAAGCTTATTATGGCCGCAAACTGGAGAAAATGATTCTCAAACTCAAGGTGAAAAACGAACCCGGCAAATATTTTCATTATTTTAGCGGCGATACAGAGCTCCTGGCAATTATTCTTAAGCGTGCAACGGAAAAAACACTGTCTGAATATGCTTCAGAAAAACTGTGGAAAAAAGTCGGCGCCAAACACGATGCCCTCTGGAGCCTCGATCACGAAGGAGGCATCGAAAAAGCCTACTGTTGTTTCAATAGCAATGCCCGCGATTTTGCACGAATAGGGCAACTTGTGCTCAATGATGGAAAATGGGAGGGAGAGCAGGTTGTATCCGAATCATGGTTGGAGAAATCACTAAGCCCTGCATCACATCTATTGACCGAAGATGAAAATAAACCCGTAGATTTTTATGGCTACCAGTGGTGGATCGTAAACCATCAGAATGAAGAAGTGTACTATGCCAGGGGACTAAAAGGCCAATACATATTTGTTGTGCCCGGAAAAAATATGGTCATTGTGCGCTTGGGGCACAAAAGAAGCAAAGAGCGCATCAATAACCTTCCAAAAGACATTTATCTCTGGATTGACGCCGGTCTTAAAATTGTTGAAAATGTAAATTAGCATAAAAAAACCAAAAGTATCATTATGGAATTAATCGACCTGATAAAAAAAACACGCAGCTACCGAAGATTCGACGATATGCATGCCATAACCGAACCAACTCTCCGGTATCTGGTCAATCATGCCCGATTGGGAGCAAGCGCAAGAAATCAACAAAGCCTGAAATTTATAGTAGTCAACTGGGTAAAAAATTGCCGTCAAATTTTTCCGCTACTTAGTTGGGCAGGCTATTTAAAAGATTGGGATGGTCCCGCCGAAGGGGAAAGACCAACAGCTTACATCATTGTTTTGCACGACAAAAACATTGCAGAAAGACACTTCTGCGATGAAGGCATAGCCATGCAAAATATTTTACTCGCAGCTACCGAACTCGAACTGGGCGGCTGTATTATTGCCTCAGTTAAGCGCAAAGAGCTTCGCGAATTGATCCAAATACCCGAACACCTGGAAATACTCGATGTAATAGCGCTCGGAAAGCCAACCGAAGAAGTTGTACTAGAAGAAATGACAGACGATAATTATGAGTATTGGCGCGATGAACAAGACGTGCATCATGTGCCAAAAAGACCGTTAGACAGTATCGTTATCAATTGGGAAGATTAGTCATTTGCCTTTTCGTTATTTTTAATCTATTTTGTATAAATAGAGCCTGTCCATAAAGTCGAGGTGTCCAGTGAATAAATTCCATTTTCAAGGCTTTATTCGCAAGTTTCAAAATATTCAATGGTGCTCATGAGCTCCCTTTGGTCGGTTCGAAACTCAAAGTCGTTGAGTCCCGATTCATCGGGATGATACGAGTTTGAGTGAGAATAACGTGATACATTGAAGCATGTCGAAATGCAGAAAATGGAGTTTATTGACGGACAAACCTGTTAATAACTTGTGCATTTCCTGTTGATTACTTGTGCATAACCTGTTGGCTTCTTTTCTCAAATGGGCGTATTTTTGTCATTAAAATGTGTGAATTATGGCAACTGTCTACAAATTGAAACGTCGGTATCGAAAAGCGATATTGCTTAATGATAAGGAGCTCAGTGCTTTTGAACAATATTGCAAAAAATACAAAGTCAGTAATCAAAGCAAAATCATTCGCGATGCTTTGTTCAAAAGTATTCTTCAGCACTACGATGAAGATTACCCAACATTATTCAGCAAACAAGAATTAGCGAGGTTAGAACAATAATTTATGTTACAGGAAATTCCCAAAGCAGTTCAATTAATCAATCAATCTGAATACATTGTGGCATTTACCGGGGCCGGGATATCTGTCGAAAGCGGTATTCCTCCCTTTCGCGGCACCGATGGCATTTGGTCGAAATACGATCCCTCTATTCTCGATTTAGATTCTTATTTAACTAAACCCGATTTAGTCTGGCCTGTGATTAAACAACTATTTTTCGATTTTTTTGCCGATGCCAAGCCAAATACAGCACATAAGGTTTTGGCAAAATTGGAACAGGCGGGAAAATTACAAGCAGTCATCACTCAAAATATTGACAATCTGCACCAGGAGGCAGGTAGCAAAAAGGTAGTTGAATATCACGGCAATTCAAAAACATTCATCTGTACAATTAATAGTACTCACATTGCCAATTTTTATGAAATTGATTTTGACAAACCATATCCGGAATGTCCTGTTTGTGGTGAGCTGACAAAGCCATCTTTCATCTTTTTTGGCGAGCAAATACCAACCAATGCAGTTCTTCAATCTGAGCAATACGCATCAAAATGCGATTTAATGATTGTTATAGGCTCCACAGGCGAAGTTGTTCCCGCAGCTCATGTGCCGTTTAAAGCCAAAGAAAAGGGAGCGAAAATACTGGAAATCAACCCAATGCCATCCACGTTCACATACAGTATAACTGATTTAAGCATTAAAGGTAAAGCCGGCGATGTTATGGGAAAATTGGCTGAAGAGTTGCTCAATGACTAAATTTTAGGATTTTTAATTAATACTATGCGGTGTTATTTTGTCGTATAATGAGCGTACATCGATAAGTTTAGTTTCGTAAACGTGTGCATAGAAATTTTCATTTTTTTCATTTATATCTTTACATCTTTCCCAATTTATTCCCTACCTTTACTTTGCCTAAAAAGGTGCCAATGTCCCGCAAAAAAAAATGCACAGTAATTGCATACATGGAAAAGTATTAATTATTAGGGTGTTTGGCAGTAATTGAAAAAAAAACCAACATAGTTAAAATTAATTTTTAGAATAATAAATTAAGGATTTACAGATGAAGCGAGTATTAGTAATTACAGGAGGAGGAGATTGTCCGGGGCTCAATGCCGTAATCAGGGCAATAGTAAAACGAGCATCACAAGAAAAAGAGTGGGAAGTTGTCGGAAGCATACAGGCTTTCAATGGCATATTGTGGGAACCAACAGAAATAATGGTTCTTGATGAGAAAAAAGTAGCAGGAATTCATTATCACGGAGGTACAATACTCGAAACAACTAACAAAGGAGGCCCTTATGCATGGCCGGTCAAGAATTCTGACGGAACATGGGGGAGTGTAGATCGCTCAGAAGAAATGATTCGTAAAATCAATTATTTGGGAATTAATGCAGTAATTAATATAGGTGGCGATGGATCACAACAAATATCACAAAAGTTATTTGAACAAGGTCTTAACGTTATCGGTGTGCCTAAAACAATCGACAATGACCTCTCTGCAACCGATGCAACTTTCGGTTTTCAAACTGCCGTTCAGGTCGCTACGGAAGCTGTAGATAAGTTGGTTACAACAGCTGCAAGCCATAACCGTATCCTTATTTTGGAAGTGATGGGGCGCGATGCCGGATGGATTGCTTTACACGCAGCAGTAGCAGGAGGCGCCGATATTTGTCTGCTTCCTGAAATACCCTACGATATTGATAAAGTGCTGGAAAAAGTAGAAGCCCGTTTTACCAAAGATCGTGGTTTTGCTATTATTGTAATTGCAGAAGGTGCAAAACCCAAAGGCGGTGATGTAACCGAAAAAGAACACGATGAAGTGGGCTATACAAATAAAAAATACGGCGGCGTTGCAGCAGCATTGAGAGCACAACTTAAAGATGCCGGTTGCCCGCATGATATCAGAGAAACAGTACTCGGCCACCTGCAACGCGGAGGAATTCCCGTTGCATACGACCGCGTGCTTGCAACACAATATGGAACCAAAGCATTCGAAATGGTACTGAATGAAGACTTTGGACAAATGGTTTCGTACCGACACCCTGATATTATCTCAGTCCCCCTTAAAGAGGCCATTCAGGAATATAATATTGTTCAGGAATCTAACTACCTGATGAAAGCAGCCCGCGGAACCGGAATTTCTTTTGGCGATTGATTTCTTAAAAGTTTATGTTTAGATTACAGTTTCTAATTTTCACTCTGCTTATTAGTACCATGTCCTTTTCCCAAAAAGTAGGACTGGTACTTAGCGGCGGGGGCGCAAAAGGAGCTGCTCATGTTGGCGTCATTA
>CAYPSX010000261.1:0-5063 GCA_964413185.1 uncultured Bacteroidales bacterium | reverse complement strand
AATTAAGATTTTAGAAGGCAAAGAAAATCAACTATTTGCACAATATGCTACCGAGCATCCACGCAGAGAGCAGGCATTAAGCGCATGGGGGTATTTGGAGAAAATATATGCAAAAGATTCGCTTTTTGCCGTTCAACATGCTCCCAAACAAGCAATTGCCAAGGAGAAGCAACGAATAAAAACCGAAGATAGCCTTTTTTTAGCAGGCTTACCCGAAAATTCTTATGTAAGCTATTATTTGCCCCTTCGTAAATTGGTGAGTTCGGTTTCTACCATAGCACAATACCGCACAGAAGAAATTCCGGCTACTATAGCATCATTCCGCAATTTAGATTATACCGACCCTCGTTTACAGAAAGCTGGTTTACTTGGTGATGTGATAGAGAGCCATGTTTGGTTGATTGAAAATAGCGGTCGTTCGCTGGATTCGGTCTATATAGAAATGAATATTTCCATTGATCACATCATTGAAAATTTGCTGGCAGATGAGCAAAAACTGAATCAAATAACCGAACATTTATTTAAGTTTTTGGAAAAACGTAGCTTGTTCAAAGCATCGGAATATTTGTCGTTGAAACTACTCAACGAACAGGGTTGCACCATCAACAACGATTTTGCCGCACAATTGGAAAGCTACCGGGCCATGAAAAAAGGCAACATGGCTCCCGATTTTAGTTTCAAAAAAGACATATTTGCATCCGGTTATGAAGCGACTAAACAACCAAAAAAACTTTCCGATTTAACAAGCAAATACACCGTAGTTGTTTTTGGAGCAAGTTGGTGTCCGCAATGTCCACAGGAACTTTCAGAAATTTCAGGTCTTTACAAAAAATGGAAAGAACAAGATGTTGAAGTAGTTTTTATATCGCTTGACGAAGACGAGCAAACATTTAACAATTTTGCCAAAGTGTTTCCTTTTATCAGTGTATGCGATTACCAAAAGTGCGAAAGCCCGATTGCACAGAAATATCATATTTTTGCCACGCCAACCATTTATTTATTGGATAATAAACGGGAAATTTTGCTTCGTCCAAATTCGGTAAGCCAGTTAGATTCATGGGTAGATTGGTATTTGGTGCAGGGCAATAAATAAAGAATTCGAGGATTAATTGTAAAACCATTAATCAACAACAGAAAACACCCCGGCAGGCTCGGTCAATTCATAAACGATAGCAAAACGTTCGATTCCGCTGGAATCGTTTCCGTTTCCATTGCGATTTTCTATAAACGTTTGATGCCTCTGGCATCATTTCGAGCTTTTGCCACGGTTGTTCACCTCATCCTAATCTTCCTTCCGATTCTCGGGACAGGCTCTCAAGGAGAAGGGACGCTTCGATCAGGTTGTATTACAGGATTTTAACCCTGATTACAGGTAATTCCGTTCGGTTTTGGTGTTCATGGCCTTAATGTAGAAATTCGGCACAGGCTGCGCGGTGGTGGTTCTCTCCCTAGGAGAGTTAGTGAGGTGCGTGGAGGGCAAGCGAAATGTTCCCTTCGACTCCGCTCAGGGAACGGCATTTTATGGGACGGCTTTTGCTAAATATCTGTAGAATAATGTAATTCTGTTTATCTACACACGCCGTGTCTATTGCCATGTCACACCAAATCAAACGCCATGGCAAACTGAATCAGCTCCGCAAAATTGCGATGCTCCACCTTTTTCGTAATGTTTTTCCGGTGCTGAAGCACCGTATGGTAGGAGACAAACAATATTTCAGCAATCTCTTTGCTCTCCGTACCTTTAGCAACCAGCGCAAGCACCTCTTTCTCACGCTTGGTGAGCGCTGCAAACCGTTTGAAATTTTTCTTCATGTACAGGTTTTCCTCAAGAACACGATGAACTTTTCGGTTCATGTTGCCCATTTGACACACAGGCGCCGCAATCAATAACCGCTTATTGGCAGGTTCGCCGGGTTTGTCGCGAATGAGCTTGGAAGCAATATACATCCACTCGTACCCTTTCTTGTGTTTTGGGCAAAGGCGTTGGAATTGCGCCAGAACCTTTGTTTCATCCTGATGTTTAAAAAAAACATCAATTTGATTCAGAGTCTGCCGGGCCTCCTCTTCATCATATTGAATGACTTTGGTATAATTTTCACCTAATTCGCGAGTTTCTTCACGGGCATATCCCAGTGTTTGCTCCGATATGGCATTCATATACAGGTTTTCACCGCTCCGGCTGTTAATAATTACGCCTACGGGAAATAAATCGCCCACATCAGCAATAGAGATAATGCCGTTACGCCGTTTTTTATCCAGCGCGAACAGCTTGGAAGCCATTGCATCTTTGGTCTCTTCGAAGGATAAGCGGTTTTCTGAATACATTTCCCGGCTATTTTAATTAAATAAAGTTACAGGTTATTAACTGGAATAACAAGTTTTAGGATTAGAAAATCGCCGTTCATTTTCGTACAGTGGCGATTTTACACTTTATTAAGGGCAAAAAATACCTAGCGTTGGGTATTTTCTGTTAAAAAATAACCCCGTACATTGCCTAAGAATTCATTATAGAAAATTAATAGCCATTCAAACATACAACTATGAAACAGAAATTTACAATTACAGCAGTTTTGGTTTTATTTACGCTGTTTGCTTTTGGGCAAAGAGCAGAAATAAAAAAACAAGGTAGATATGGACCCAAAATTTTAGAAAAGCCATTAAAAGGTCTAAAAAAAGAACACGATATACATAGGCCGGGTCAGTTTTCTCACAGGGGCAAAGGCTTCTCTTACCGGGCAACGTTAAAATCAATTAATGCTGATAAACAAATGCTGGACACTTTAATTGATTATGAATGGGACGAAATTACCAACCAATGGATAAAAGATTGGAAAATCGAATGGTCCTACGATGCTAATGAGAACATGACGCAGGGCATTGATTATGAATGGAACGGATCTCTCAACCTTTGGGCGGCAACTTACAAAGGCGCATATACTTACGATACCAATGGAAACATGACGCAATCTATTGGTTATAATTGGAACGAATCCCTTAGTCTTTGGGCGGCAACTAGCAAAGGGGAATATACCTACGATACCAATGGAAACATGACGCAAAATATTGATTATGATTGGGACGAAACCACCAGCCAGTGGCTTGAAAGTTGGAAAGACGAATACACCTACGATGCCAATGGGAACATGACGCAAGGAATTGAGTATAACTGGGACGAAACCACCAACCAGTGGGTGGCAAGTACGAAATATGAATACACGTACGATACCAATGGAAACATGACGCAAGAAATTGAGTATAACTGGGACGAAACCACCAACCAGTGGGTGGAGGATTATAAAATCGAATACACCTACGATACCAATGGAAACATGACGCAAAAGATTTATTATGATTGGGACGAAACCACCAGCCAGTGGCTTGAAAGTTATAAAGACGAATACACCTACGATGCCAATGGGAACATGACGCAAGAAATTGATTATGTATGGGACGACACCACCAGCGAATGGCTTGAAAATTATAAAGATGAATACACCTACGATACCAATGGGAACATGACGCAAAATATTGATTATGATTGGGACGAAACCACCAACCAGTGGGTGGAGGATTGCAAAATGTTATTATCCTATAATAATACTTATACCTTACAGGATTTAATTTTACCGCCTTACGACCTTTTTTGGGCAGGTACAAACAATATGCTAACTGATATTGAAAGTTATGAAAAAGATGATACAGATACCTGGGTGGGCACATGGAAAAGAATGTATAGATATTCCGAACAAAATGTGGCTAACGTAGATAATATAGGAACAATAATTTGCACACTCTACCCCAACCCGGCTTCCGATTATCTTTACCTGGAATTTTCAGGACAGGGCGGCAAAGCTACCCTTGATATTTTTGACACACAGGGGCGCAAGGTCATGAGCGAAGAACTACACACTACCCATAAATTGAATATTGAGCAGTTAAGCACGGGGATCTACTTTTATAATCTACAGATCAACGGGAATCAGCAAAGTGGGAAAATTATTAAGCAATAACCCATAACAGTTAATGTTGAACAGAAGAAGGCTATAGGTTTTTCTTCTGTTCATTTTTCAAAAGACGGCGAACCATTGATGGAAGACGACCCTGGAAGGGTCGAACAACTTTTAATGTCTCAGATAAAATGTCACTGAAATTCTTTACACCGCTTTATAAATAGTGGTGAATCAAATCTAAAGGAAAAGTGACGCGTCACTACAATAATTTTCAAAAGGGTTGTTGTTTTTTTGCCATCGCACAAAGAAATCTTAGTAATAATTTGCGAATGGTTGTGTTATTCAATACTTTTATCAAATATTTTCTAAGTATGAATGCAAAAAAATATATAAAATACCTGTTGTCTATTGAATGCTATTCATTCTCAGTTGATGAGATTGTAAAGGCTACTGATGGTACTAGAAATTCTTTAAAATTCGAACTACATAGATTATCAGAAAAAGGAGAAGTTATAAATCTACGTAAAGGATTTTATTTGATTATTACGCCCAGATATTCTTCTGCAAAGAAACTACCGATTCAACTTTATTGCGAAAAGCTATTCAACTATCTGAACAGAAATTACTACGTTGGATTATTCACTGCAGCAAAATTTCATGGAGCGAGCCATCAACAAGTTCAGCGAGATTATTTGATAACAGAACAACCCAAATTTAACGATATATCAAAAAACACAATAGATATCCGTTTCTTCACAACAAGGAATTGGCCTGAAAAAAATATTCAAATAAAAAAATCTGATGCAGGAATTTATAAAATTTCAAGTCCTGCGCTAACAATTGTTGACCTAATACATCATCAAACGAAGTTAGGAGGATTAAATCGTATGCTTAGTACCATTGAGGAGCTGGTGGAAGAGCTGAATAGTGATGATTTGGAAGAATTATTGGGTTGGTATACGAATATCAGCACTTTGCAACGATTTGGTTTTTTATTAGAAGAACTTGAGTTAAATGGCGATTTTCAAGAAATGATTTTTAGTAAACTAAAATCCGGGAAATTCTTTCCTGTTTTGCTATCTCCAAAATCAAAAGAAAAGCCAGGTGCAGTTG
>CAYPSX010000260.1:0-5066 GCA_964413185.1 uncultured Bacteroidales bacterium | reverse complement strand
TTTTCGGCTTTCTCCCTTTAGGGTCGGGGCAAAAAAAGGCGAAAAATCAAACCCCGGCTTAATCTGTCAAAGTAGAATTAATTTCATCAAAATATAAACTTATGAACACAAAATCTTTTATAAAACCTCTAAGCCTTTTGATTATTGTTGCATTTGTAGTTGGATGCAACAACAGCCAAAAACAAAGTGGTAAGCAAAGCAACAGTATTCGTCTTTCTACAGAGAATAGTCTTGAAGAACAATTGGAGTTCTTCAGATTTCCATCACCTGATGAAATATTAGGTTTTGTTGAAGAAACCAATCTCGAATTTAAATATAATATTGTTAATTCACCAGAAAACGTTAACGCATATAATACCCATACCTGGCAAACATTAAATCTGGGTGTTTATGCAACAGACCTGGCTTATCTGGCTGTTTATAAGAAGCATGACGCTATGGTTCGGCATTTGAGTGCAGTAAGCCAGCTTAGTCAGACCTTAAGAATTGAGGCTGCATTTCCGGAAGGGTTTATAGAGAAGGCTTCTGAAAATATAAACAGTGTCGATTCACTGGCAAGAATGTCAGAACAAGCCTTTCAATACCTATCTACTTATCTGGAGGGTAGTGGAAACGAGCAAACACTGGCATTGCTTACACTCGGCACTTATGTGGAGAGTTTATATTTAATAGCAAACAGTATTGATGATTACGATAGTCATCCCGACGTAATTCAAATAGTATCAGATCAAAAATTTGCTTTTGAAAACTTAAACGATTTCATAAAGCAGCATATTGATGCCGAATTTTATAAGGAGCATTTTGAAATTATTGGTAAGGTAAATCAGGTGTATAGCCGAATGAATAAAACTAAAGTTCCGGCTACTACAGAAAAGCCTGATGGTGATATGTTAGTTATCGGCTCTGATTATACCTACTTATTATCAGAAAAAGATTTTAATGAACTAAAATCATTAATAACAGAGAAAAGAAACGCAATTGTAAATGATTCTAAAAATAAAGACCATGAATAAAATACAAGCAATACTCGCTTTTTTTACAATCATTATAACCCCGACATTAAGTTTCTCACAACCCGATTGCGATAGGTTTCTAAAAAAGAAATGTTCAGGGTATGGTGATCCTTTTAAATTTAGCGGACAAACAAAAAGTGCTCTTTTTGAAAAGGGGCAAACCTCAAGTTTTATTCTTGTGGTTTATGAGGGTTATGAGTACAATGTTTCAATTTGCCCGCATAAAGATTTGGAGGGCGTATATTTTAAAATCAGGGAGAAAAATCCTGAAAAAACCATTTTGTATGATAGCTCTGTAGAGGGAGAAGGTTATTTAGAAAAGCAATTTTACAGCAAAACTTCGAAAAAACTAATTGTTGAAGTTACTGTTCCTGAAGGAGAATTAGCTCCCGAAGAAGAAGATTACGAGGACAGAATAGGGTGTGTGGCGGTATTGGTTGAATATCTTAAATCTCCCCCGAAAGGTTTTGATTAGAGTATAATGAACTGTATATCAGTCGTTTGGGATTTGTGTGTGAGAGTCGGGGCAACTTATTCGTATTTCTACTATAATTTGTGTTTATCCGTTTAAATCCGCGTTATTTTAATATCCGCGTCACTTGTGCTGAGTTTATCGAAGCATCCGCGTTCCATTTTTTTTTCATCCGCGTTCCATTATTTTGTCACCCGCGTTCCATTTCTTTCTGTATTCCATTATTTCTGAAATATCACCTAAAACCACCTTGAAAGCATTTTAGGTAATTCAGCAATATCAATGGGTTTGGGAAAATAGTCGACAAATCCCAGGTTTAAATACTTGCTTTTATCGTTGGCCATGGCATAAGCGGTTTGTGCAATTATTTTCATTTTTGGGCTAGCTTTTAAAATTATTTGTGCTGCTTCTATACCGTCTATTAGAGGCATTCTAATATCCATTAGTATGATGTCAATATTCGGATTATTGGCAACTATTTCTACTGCCTCTTCACCATTATTGGCTATTAGTAAAGTAGCCGGGGTTTCTTTCAACGCCTCCTGATATAAAATAAGGTTTATGGGGTCGTCTTCAGCAATTAAAATTGTTTTTCCTTTGAAATCCTCCATATCCATTTTGGCTTCTTCAATGGTTGGCCCAGATTCATCTTCGGATTTTTCGTAAGGGATATAAAACTCAAAAATAGTTCCCTTGCCTTCGGTTGAATTAACACTTATCTCACCCCCCATCAGTTCAAGAATACCTTTTGAGATTGATAAACCCAGTCCGGTACCTTCGTGTATTCTTTCATTGCTGATTGAAACTTGTTCAAACCGGTTAAAGATATTATCCAAATTCTTTTGGGCTATGCCTATACCCTCATCTTTCACGAAGAATCTTATTTTATTTTCATGTACTTTATAGCCATATTCGATGGTTCCCTGGTCAGTGAATTTCAGTGCATTTCCAAGTAAATTTATCAGCACCTGCTTTAAACGATTAGGGTCAGTTGTAATTTCAATGTATTCCTGTTTTGCCGGTATTTGGGTGATAAACTCTATATTTTGCTTATTTTTTTGCTTTTTAATTAGGTTAAATGTCTCCTTCAATTCATGTAATAGTTTTCCTGGCATACATGGTTCTTTGACAATGGTCAATTGCCCGGCTTCAATTCTCGAGATATCGATAATGTCGTTAATTAAGGTGAGAAGGCTATGGGAACTACTTTGAATGATTTCTATATAGCGGTCTCTTTGTTGGTCACTCAAGTCCTTTTTCTTCAACCGTTCAGAAAAACCTATTACTCCACTCATTGGCGTACGTATTTCATGGCTCATATTGGCCAGAAATGCGGATTTCAGGCGGTCGCTTTCTTTGGCTTTTTCTTTGGCATTTCGTATTTCGGTGATATCTTCGAATGTAACAACTATTTGAATGAGTTCGTTTTTATGGTTGAATTTTGGAACAGAATTAATATTGATCCATGAATAACTGTTTTTTTCAGGAATAAAAACCCCCATAATTGAGTCTCTGACGGGCTTTTTGGTTTTTATTGTTATCATTGACGGGTGTGTTTCTCCCGGATAATCTGTTCCGTCCTCGTGTATCGACTTCCAGCGCGGGTCTAAGGAAGATTTACCGTACAGTTGGTCTCGACTAAGTCCAAGAATTCTTGATGCTGCTTCATTTGCATCAACAATTTCACCCGATGGCTTATGATAAACTACACCTTGTGTCATATTTTCAAACAAAAAAAGTAAATTCTCTTTGCTTTCGGTCAATAATTTTTCTGTCTGTTCACGCGCTTTTATTTCATCCCGGAGTTCCCGGGTACGTTTATCTACACGCTTTTTCAACGTACGAGACCATGCAATAGAAACAATAAGAAGCAAAAGTAACGGGACAAGGATGAAAGAAGCATATTTGAAAAAATCTTTAAAAGTGAATTCCGGCTCTTCGTATATCTTAAGCCATTTGGAATAGATTTCCCGGTATTTGCCTTTGGCTTTTATTACTTTAAGCCCTTCATTAAATTTGGACAATAATGCAGTGTTCCCTTCCAGAACGCCCACGCCATAATCGGCAGAATAGATGGCGTTCTTTCCTGATATGAGGTTTTTCCATTGATTTTTCTCATTGTAATAATGAAAAAGCAACCTGGGCACCAAGGCATAATCGTACTCTCCTTCTGAAAGCAATCGTAAGGCCTCTTCTTGTGAATCAACAGGTACCAGTTCTTTTTCCAATCCCCGTTTCAAAGCATATTCATGCAACAGATCTCGATTTTGCACCAGCACTTTTTTACCCTTAAGCTCTGTCAGATTTTCAGGTATTTTCCAATTTTTTCCGGAAGCTATAACGTAGCTTATCCGGGTATGAGCAGGAGTCATGTCAAATATTTCATCGCGACCCGTTGAATATAAGATGCCCTGAATCGCATTAATCTGACCCTTTTCAAGTTGGCGAATAACATTGCCCCAGGGCCCCAGTTTTATTTCGATATTCATTCCGGTCTCATCAGCAATAGCTTTCATGAGGTCCACATTAAAACCTGCCGGCTGCCCGTTTTTATCCAGAAATTCAAAAGGAGGAAAATTAAAATCACCTCCAACCACAATCGGTTCTTTTCTTTTAATTGTGAGCTCCAGCGGGGCAAACCATTTTGTGTGGATCTTTCTATAAGTCCCGTTAGCATTCAATATTGCCAGGCCCTCGTTCAGATGGCTTTGTAGATTTTCATCCCCTTCAGGAACAGCAAAGCAAAAAGATTGGTTAAACAAACCTCGCGGATCACCTACAATTTTTAGATTGTGCAGATTATTTTCCTTCATCAGTTGCAATGCCAGTAGACGTTGAATTACAACAGCATCATGTTTTCCTTTAGAAAGCTCAATAAGCGCTTGTTTAAAAGTAGTTGTCGGAATAATTTCTTTATCAAATTGATTGCGTCGAAGAAACTCTTCCGCATTATCACCATTTAGTACAGCAATTTTCTTATGTTTCAGATCTTCAAGTTTATGGATGCTGTCATTATTATTTCTGACAACAATTGCCCCGTGCATGGTCAGGTAGGAGATAGTGAAATCGAAAAGTTTTTCCCGTTCAGGTGTTCTTCCAACCAGCGGTAACGCATCCAGTTTTTGAGCAGCCAGATCGGACTTCAGTTTATTCCATGAACCTGTTATAAACTTTACGGTAAAGCCCATTTGTTTTGCAGCTTCGCGGAACAACTCCACTGAAAAGCCATCGGCTTTACCCTCTTCATTTTCATAACAGTACGGAGGATAATCGTATTCGCAACCTACGAGAAGTGTATCACTAAATTGGGATTGCTGCGATTGTGCATGAGCCGGAAAAGCTAACCAGAATATGAAAAGCAATAAAATCAGGTTATTCGGTTTTTTGGCATACTTCATAAATCCCGATGACGAGCTAGCTGACAGGTATTTAATAGGCGATATTGTAGAGTGTTTCCTTTTCATGCGTTAATAATTTGTGTTTTGAGAAATTTGAAATGATACATAAGGATCACCTTTACTTTCGTTATTTAGTGCTTCTTAGAAAACTCTTGTTTTTTTCCTGTGCGTAGTAATAAAACT
>CAYPSX010000259.1:0-5076 GCA_964413185.1 uncultured Bacteroidales bacterium | reverse complement strand
ACTTCGCAAGCCTTGAACTCGAACATTATGAACCAGACACTGACTTTATAGACAGACTCTACTTAGTAAATAAGATTGCAAAAACAGACTTAATTACTATTTTTGTGACCATAAACATTGCCAACCTGTACTAAATTTAGACTTAAAAAAGATGAAGTTAATTATAAATCATAAAGAAGAAGAATTTGATCAAGACAGTATCAATCTCAATGAGCTTTTAGAGAAAAAGGAACTCACTTTTAAACGGATTCTCATTCGAGTGAATGGTAACGTCGTTAATGAAGACAATAAAGGTTCGGTTGAACTAAAAGACGGCGATAAACTTGATATTGTTCGTATTATCAGTGGCGGATAAACCATCATTTACCAGCAAATTCGTATGAAACATCCATGTACCGAAATTAACAACAAGGGAGTGATTATAACATGGATGTTCCACGGGATCAATTAATTAACTAAAACACATTCTCGTGAAACAAGCTCACAAAACATATCGCTTTTATCAAAAGTACCTGGCCAACAAATACGTGTTGGCTTCGCTCATTTTCCTGGTCTGGATGCTATTTCTGGATTCGAACAATCTTATCCAGCGATTTCGCACAATGAGGAATATCCACAAACTTGAAGAGCAGAAAGCTTATTACGAAGAACGCATAAAAGAAGACCGGGAAAAGCTAAACGAATTACGATCAGATGACGAAAAGCTGGAAAAATTTGCCAGGGAACAATACCTGATGAAAAGACAAAATGAAGATGTGTTTGTGGTACTCATCAACGAGGATGAGTAATTTTCTCTAAATCTCTTAACTGGCACAGCAAATCTTCTTCCTCAACCGCAGCCACCTTTCCGAATGCTGCAATCATTTTTGAAGCGGCTTTTTCAACAGCAATTTTTCTGTAATACTCTTTTTCATGGGCAAAATTCAGATATTTCACAAGTTGAAATGCATCGAAATGCCTAAGCAACCTTTTTTTGAACTGAGCAGCAGAGCTACTATTTGTATGTGCCTCCTTTAGTTTGGTTTCAAAATCAATTTCAATAAAATATGCTTTTAAGGCTGGTGGAATAATTTCTCCTATACTTGTTGTATCGTCGTAATATTTGTGGATTTGCTCATAAAATGGTTGTAAATCTTTAAAAGCACGGAAATCATAAACAAGATAGTGAGTGTTTTCTGTTAAAATCTTTTTTAGTGCCGGTCCTGTGCCAAAGGGAACACGGTCAGAAACCCGCGATGATGGATAAACCCGGGCATTGTATAACCGACTTATTTTACCCAGTGGAAATAATTTATGTAAAAAGTAAAAATCCTCACCGGCATGTTTTTTATTCATCCCACCCTGCCGCACATAGGTTTCAGCCCCTACTGCAAAACAGGAACCAATGGTATGGTAAGCATAAGGAAATCCGGCCAGGCGGCAACCCAACACGAAATAATGCAAGTACATTTCATATTGAATTATTGCTTTTTTTTGGTTGTGAGTTAAGCCTTTTTTCTGATGAAAGAAATCGAGTAATACAACATGGGGATTAGGCTCCTGGCTAAATTGATGATAAATGGCCGATAAATAATTGCCTGAAACTTCACAATCAGCATCAAGTGAAGCAATAATGCCGTTTTTTTGATTGTTTTTGAAGAAAATGTCAATGGCTGTATCCATACCAACTTTTCGTGCCAGCCCAGCGCCGGCGTGCTTTCTGGGCATATCAGCAACTAGCAAAACATCAAACTTTAATTTGTCAGTGCTCTCCTTTTCACACCAATCGATCAGCACTTTATACAGTTGCTGATTAAACTCTTTAACGGCGGTATTTGCTTTTTCAGCATAATTAACTACAATTAGTACAAGAGCTTTGTTTTTAAAATCATTCGCTAATAAAGAATATAACGTATTGGTAATGAATGGTTCATTAAAAGCCGGAATAACAATTATTATTTCAGGGCTAAAATTAATTTGGATTTCATCAGCCTTTGATAAACTTTTACTTAAATATTTTTCAAAATGCCCCATTTCGCTACCAATAAAAAGAGAGATTCTACACACAAAGGCAAAATCTCTCTTTGTAATTTATAATTTCTTTTTATATTTTAATCTGTGCGCCTTTCGTAACGTTTATTGAGTTGCCTGAGCACCTCTGCTGTGATATTGAATTTTGATTTGCCATAAATAAGGCTGCCGCCCATTGTGTTGTTCAATATCAGATCGTAGTTCCATTTTTTGTTGTAATGACGAACGAAGGTTGAAACACTGTCGTATAGTTCCTGGTTAATGCTTTGTTCTTTGGCCATCAGTTTGTTTGTAAGCTGCTGATTTAATTGTTCAAGCTTTTGTTGTTCTGACAGTAATTCTTGTTGCTGGGCTTCGGCTGATGATTGAGAAATAAAGCCACCACGCTGTACTTTTTCCTGAAAATCCTGATAATTTTTTTGGAACGTGCGCATACGCTGATCTAATTCACGCTGCGATTGCTTTTTTTGATCAGTAAATTGCCTGTTTAGTTCTTTGGCCAGTTTATAATTCAGTAAAAGTGAATCTGTATTAATGTATGCTACCTGCAAATCTGATTCATTTGTTACCTCACCCTGCTTTTTCTCTTCTTTTTGGGGTTGTGAATCAGTAATTATATACTGATCTGCTAATAACCATAAAATAATAATTCCCAAAATTACTTCGATAATCAAATTCTTCTTGTTCATAAACGTTTGGTTTAGTTTTATTACTTATTTATTGCTTAATTATAAACGTGTTTCAAAGTTGCTAAAATACAATTTTCTGTACAACAATTAACATTTATTTTTCTTGTTTTCTGAAAAGGAAAACTCCTAACAGAACAAGTGTAATGGCCAATGCCGCCCAATAAGAAATATCTGTATTGAGCTGCAATCCCCCATTTTTGTAAGGAGCGACAAAAAGATACGAAATAACAATGAAGGTCATAAAAACAGCCGGCAAGGTTAGTAACCAATGGTTTTTACGGTTTTTGTACAAGTAGCTGGCAGCCATCCAAAGTACCACAGCCGAAAGCACTTGATTTGAAAGTCCGAGATATTTCCAAACCGTAGCAAAATCGAGCTGAGAAAGTATAAATCCTACAACAAAAAGCGGAATACTGACAATTAAGCGGTTAAGCACTGTTTTTTGCTTGAATTTAAAAATATCGGCTACAGTTAATCGGGCGCTTCTAAAGGCTGTGTCGCCGGTACTAATGGGCAATGCAATTACGCCAACTATTGCAAAAGCAGCGCCAACAGCTCCCAACCACGAGCGACTTATTGTATCGACTACTTTTGCCGGATTGTGCTGAATTTCAACCATGTGATTGTTCAGGCCTTCGGCTCCGCCAAAATAGTTCATTGCGGCGGCAGCCCAAATAATAGCAACAATTCCTTCGGCTATCATCGCACCATAAAAAACCTGGCGGCCCTGCTTCTCGTTTTTCAGGCAACGGGCCATCATGGGTGCTTGTGTGGAATGAAAGCCTGAGATAGCTCCACAGGAAATCACGATGAACATCATGGGAAAAAGAATATTTTCTGAAGGTGTATGATGCCAGTTTTTCAAGTTAGAAGGAACGAGCTCCATCATTTGCATATCGCCATTTGCACCATGCCAAAAAATGGCGCCGGCTATACCAAAAGCCATAATGAGTAATGCAATCCCAAAAATGGGATAAATGCGGCCAATAATTTTATTAATAGGTAATAAAGTGGCAATGAGGTAGTAACCGAAAATAATGTACAGCCAAACCATTTTACCGCCGCCGGTATAATTCTCGAGCAAGCCGGCAGGGCCTGTCACAAAGGCTACCCCTACAAAAATAAGCAACAGAATGGTGAAAATGCGAAGAAATTGCTGCATGCCCATTCCTAAATATTTTCCAACCAGTTCCGGCAGGCTTGCGCCATTATTGCGGAGCGAGAGCATTCCGGAAAAATAGTCGTGAACACTGCCCATAAAAATACAGCCCAAAACAATCCAAACGTACGCCCACGGGCCATACATAGCGCCAAGAATTGCGCCAAAAATCGGTCCCAGGCCGGCAATGTTTAAAAACTCGATCATAAAAACCTTCCAGCGCGGCATGGGAATAAAATCCACCCCGTCATTTAATTTGTAGGCAGGAGTTTCTCTTTTTTCATCTTCCCCGAAAAACCGGGCAATAAATTTCCCGTAAATAAAGTAACCTGCAATAAGCGCTGCTATGGCCAATATAAAGGATATCATTTTTTTGTGTGCAAATTTAATGGAAATCAAATTTCAATGAAACATAACACTCTGTTTCGTAAAAAATAATTGACTGGCAGACTATTTTTTTGTATATTATGTCGCTGATTGTCAAAACCCTTCACCCGGATATATATTTAAAGGCTTCCTATTTAAAAATAATACATGTTCGGTTATTTCAAACTGGTGAGCGAACCAACTATAAAAACAAAAAAACTCTCATCATGAAAAAATTATTAATCTTTCTTAGCTTACTTGTGTGCACTATCTCTTTTCTTAATGCACAGCCAAACACATTCAATTATCAGGCTGTTGTTCGCGACAGCGATGGTAACCTACTCTCCGATCAAACCATTCACCTGCGTCTGTCGGTTATTGGAGAAGACGAAACCAACTATTACACCGAACTTCACACTACTGAAACCAACCAATATGGACAAATAAACCTGGAAGTTGGAGCTGGGGCAGTAGAATCTGGTGACTTTGCATCCATTCCCTGGGGAATAAATGAATTATCGCTAAGCACAAGTGTTTCAATTGACAACGGAACATCCTTCAGCGAGCTCGGGCAAACCCCGCTTTTGGCCGTTCCCTATGCCTTGTTCGCACAAGCCGGGAATGAAGGCCCGCCGGGGAATGGGATCGAATCTGTAAACGACAACGGAGATGGAACAATCACATTTAATTTCACCAACGGAAGCTCATTTACCACGCCAAATCTTACAGGTCCGCTGGTAGATGGAGACAGCTTAAGTATCCTTACCCATAATGGCTCATCGTGGATAGCCACTGAGGCTTTAAAAACTAATGGAGAAAGCGTTGCTATAGGCTCAAACCCCGCTATTTCAA
>CAYPSX010000258.1:4871-5123 GCA_964413185.1 uncultured Bacteroidales bacterium | reverse complement strand
CAATGACCCTGAAAAAACCAGAGAAACCATAGTGGACGGTTGGTTATATACCGGCGATTTGGGTAAAATTGATAAAAAAGGCTTTCTGCATATTACCGGACGAAAAAAAGACATTATCGTTTTGCCCAGCGGAAAGAACATCAATCCTGTGCTGCTGGAACAAAAGCTTGAAGACTTCCCACACATTGCAGAAGCAGCCTTGTTTCTAAACAAAGGCTTCCTGCATGCTTTATTGATTCCGAATATGGAAAA
>CAYPSX010000258.1:0-4861 GCA_964413185.1 uncultured Bacteroidales bacterium | reverse complement strand
ATAAAATTCAGGATATCAATCATTTTTTCAAGAAAGAAGTACTTCCAAAATTCAACAATCAGGTTACTTCATACAAACGAATAATGAAATTTGCAATCATCGATGGAGAGCTTCCCAGAACACGACTGGGAAAAATTCAACGATTCAAACTGCCAGAACTCTTCAATAACCCGACAGAAAGCAAAATTACCTCAGAGCACCAAGATGGTTCAGAAGAATACCAGGTACTTAAATCGTTCCTGGAGCAGCAGGTAGACATGAACATTTCGCCGGAACATCATATTGAAATTGATATTGCGCTCGATTCTCTGGATAAATTATCCTTTATAGAGTTTATTGAGCGTACGTTTGGAGTAAAAATTGATGAAGAAAAACTAAGAAGATTTCCGTCTATTGGAAAAATTGCTGATCACATCAGAGAAAATAAAGCATTTCAAAATTTTGAAATGCCTGACTGGTCAGCCATTTTAAAAGAGAAGGTAAACCTGAAGCTTCCAAAATCGTGGTTCAGCCAAATCTTGCTAATCAAAGGATTAAAATACTTATTTTTAGTATTATTTCGATTGAAAAGTACAGGTAAAGAAAATATACCTAAAGGTCCGGCCATTATTGCTCCCAACCATCAAAGCTATTTTGACGCCCTTTTTGCAACGGCTTTCCTGAGCAATAAAGAACTCAGACAAACATTTTTCTATGCCAAACGAAAGCATGTAAAATCAAAATTCATGAATTTCATGGCAGGAAAACACAATGTAATTGTAGTCGACCTCAACCAGGGATTAAAAGAATCTATACAAAAACTCGCTGAAACACTAAAACAAAACAAAAAAGTAGTCATCTTTCCCGAGGGAACACGTACACAGACAGGTAAAATTGGCGACTTCAAAAAAACCTTTGCCATTTTAAGCAAAGAACTGAATGTTCCGGTAGTTCCTGTGGCCATTGATGGTGCATACAGAGCTCTGCCACGTGGTAAAAAAATGCCCCGGCTTTTCACCAGGGTAAACGTTACATACAAATCACCGGTTTATCCGGAGGATCACAACTTTGACT
The DNA here is from genome assembly GCA_964413185.1 of uncultured Bacteroidales bacterium. Classification (GTDB taxonomy): domain Bacteria; phylum Bacteroidota; class Bacteroidia; order Bacteroidales; family Salinivirgaceae; genus Salinivirga. The sequence goes on along the minus strand of CAYPSX010000258.1, from coordinate 3,808 downwards.
CGCTGGCTAACGAAGTGAAAAATAAAATTAAAGAAGAAGTTTGCGAATAAAAACCACGTAATTTCACTTTGCAAATAATGTTATTTTATTTAAACCAATATAAAATGCAAGAAATTTACCTTGTACTTTGGGCTATAATTACATAGATTTGAAAAAAAAATCAATAAATGGAACGTATTATTTTCATTCTGACAGCTACCCTCACCATATTATTGACACAGTGTAAGGAGAAGCATACCCAAAAAAACAATACAATTACCTACAATACATACCTTAGTAATTATATAGGCATACTCGATTCAGCAGTCCAAACAAAAGAAAAAGAACTCAATACCTATTTACAAAATATCAAGCATAAAGCTGCAAATGTACAAGAAGACAAACTACTTCAAAATTTCTTTAACCTGCAAATGGCGTTCAGGCAAATAAATAAGGAAAAAATTACACCTGCATTATTGAGAGAGAACAATAAAATTGAAACATCCATTAAAAAACATTACATACAAAATTACAACACTTTCTACGATATATTAATGATTGACACATTAGGCAATATATTCTACACAATTAAGAAAGAAGGTGATTTCCAAAGTAATGTTTTTAGCAAAAAACTCAACAATACAGAACTTTCAAAAAAGCTTAAAAAACATACAAAAGAATCCTTCGTCGATTTTCAATTTTATGACGTTTCACAAGAGCCATCAGCCTTTTTTATCGAGCCTGTTAAAGCAGACACAGCCTATATTGGTTGGATAATCTTGCAGTTCTCCATAGACAGAATAAACAAAATATTCTCGCTAAATAAAAGCCTTGGAGCAACCGGAGAAGTAATTCTGGTAAACAAAAAACACTACATGCTTACCGACTCTCGTTTTAAAACAAAAACAACCATTCTTAAGCAACAACTGGCCAAAGAAAATATAATGAGCAAATTTGCTCAAAAGAAAGGCCATAAAAAAGTAACCGATTATCGGGGGTTTCAGGTAATGAGCTCCTTCGAAGTTTGCTCCATTTTTGGTCATGAATGGCTCATAATTGCAAAAATCAATGAGGCAGAAGTACTTACCAACTATTTTGAAGAATATCCTGAAAAAATGGACAGCTGTCTTTCGAAAGCTCTTAATATCTCTCAACATAAATACATAAAGCCACAAACGTTTAAAAACTATATCGATGTTGGTATAGATGAGTACAAACGCAGTGAAAATAAACCTTTATACACGCACGGTATTTCAGAATGCACCGGCCTGGTGGTTACCTTGCCTGATAAAACAACATATTTAGCACATATCAGCCCGTACGACAAACTTTACGGTGAATCAAAAACCGACATTTACGGTCACTTAATCAACCAAATAACCTACCTTGAAATCACGCCGGCACAGCGCCATTTAATAGAATTCACACTCATTGCCCCACACACTAATGTTGCCAAAGCATTCATCAATAATTCATTGAAAAATGGAATCTTTCTCAACCAAATAAAAATTGTGCATAATAATAAAGCGAGGGCAGTAGATATTTCTCACAATATAAAAAACAAAGAAACCATTGTGCAGTGGCACATGCAATCAAATGGAAAAGTTAAAGCCGAAAATACGTCAAAAACTCAAACACTCGATAAAAAAATTTGTATCTAAACGGACAACGGTCAGGTTTTTGCCGGAATTATCATACCGCAATTGTGGGTAGTATGAAAAATTTATAATAATTTCGGGCTTTAAAACGTTTTAACCGCGAAAAATTTAAACGAAATGACAGGAATATTTTTGCAAGTAAATCAGGTAGCCGATACAGCAGCAAATGCAGCTCAGGGTGAAGGTGCGTTAACCTTATCTTTTTTTGATTTAGCCATGAAAGGCGGCGTTATCATGATACCAATCGTGGTATTATTAATAATATCCGTTTATATTTTCTTTGAGCGCTATTTTGCATTAAAAGACGCCTCAAAAGAAGACACAAGTTTCATGAACCGGATAAAAGATTATATCCATGAAGGAAAAATTGATGCAGCGCACAGTCTTTGTCAATCAACCAACAGCATTACTGCCCGCATGATCCAAACCGGGATCAACCGAATTGGCAGACCTTTGAACGATATCAATACGGCCATTGAAAACATTGCCAACCTGGAAACAGCCAGGCTCGAAAAGGGACTGCCCATTTTGGCAACCACTGCCGGCGGTGCTCCTATGATCGGTTTCCTTGGAACCGTAATGGGAATGATAAAAGCATTTTACGACATGGCCAGTGCCGGCAATAATATTGATGTCACCTTGCTTTCAAATGGAATTTATACAGCTATGGTAACCACTGTTGCAGGACTAATTGTAGGTATTTTAGCCTATTTCGCATACAACATACTGGTAGCCAGAGTAGAAAAACTTATTTTCAGGCTGGAGGCGCGCACGTCAGAGTTTATGGACTTATTGAACGAACCTGCAAATTAATCCAATATGGCCATCAAACGACGCAATAAAATAGAATCGAGTTTCAGCATGTCGTCCATGACAGACATTGTTTTCCTGTTGTTGATTTTTTTCATGGTCACAAGTACACTAATATCACCCAATGCATTGAAACTTTTGTTGCCACAGAGTAAAAACCAAACCCGGGCCAACAAGCCCCTGGTTTCTGTAAGCATCACACAAGATTTACGATATGCCGTTGGAACACAAGAAGTCCCATTTAGTATGCTGGAACGTAAACTGCAAAAAGAACTAGGTCCGGCCGATGCATTTGCCGAACCACCCACTATATCGCTCCATGCCGATAAACGTGTTCCCATAGAGCATGTTGTAAAAGTAATGAACATAGCTAAAAGAAATAAATACAAGCTTATTCTGGCAACAAGCGGCCAATAAAAACGTAAAATATATATAGATGATTGAGAACCGGAAAAAAAATAAGCGAATAGCCATCTGGGGAACCTCCATTTTCACCGGAGCAGTGCTAGTATTGCTTATTTTATTAGGTTTCTCAACTCCACTACCCTTGCCGGAAGAAGAAGGAATTCTTGTAAACCTGGGTTACGATGATGCCGGAATGGGTGAAATAGAAACCAGCGGCCAAACAGCGCCAGAACCTGTTTCTGTGCCCGAAGAAACTACCCCGCCACCAACCGAACCCGAACAAGCCGAAGAAGAAGTAATGACCCAGGATTTTGAAGATGCTGCTGCGGTAGAAGCCAAAAAGGAAGAAGAACGAAAAAAACAGGAAGAAGAACTTCGTAAACAAAAAGAACGCGAAGAAGAATTACGCAAGCAGCGCGAACTGGAAGAAGAACGTAAACGCGAAGAGCAGGAAAAGAAAAAAATTAACGATCTTACAAAAAATGCCTTCTCACAAGGCAGTAATACAGGCACTGACTCAGAATCAGACGGAAACAAAAGCGGAACAGGCAACCAGGGTAGTCCCGATGGAGACCCGAACGCCGACAATTACGGTGAAGGAAAAGGCTTGGGCGACAAAGGAATAGGTTACAGTCTGAAAGGCCGTTCGCCACAAGGCGGAAAACTGCCAAAACCCGTTTACACAACCAATGAAAGCGGAACAGTTGTCATTCGCGTTACGGTAGACAGAAACGGAAATATAACCTCAGCCAGTTACCAGGCCAAAGGATCAACAACTACCAATAATCAATTAATCAGTGCTGCACTAAAAGCAGCCCGAAAAGCTAAATTTAACAGCGACAACGAGGCCGATGCATACCAAGTCGGAACAATTACTTACCGCTTTGTATTGCAATAGCATACATGAATTAATCTTCCTTTCAAAACTCTGCTCCATCTTTAAATCCAGGTAATTT
>CAYPSX010000257.1:4505-5141 GCA_964413185.1 uncultured Bacteroidales bacterium | reverse complement strand
CCAATGCATTTTATCGCCGCAACCTGGCTGCCGGGCAAAAAGGACTTTCCATTGCATTTGACCTGGCCACGCACCGCGGTTACGACTCCGATCACGAGCGCGTAATTGGCGATGTAGGAAAAGCCGGCGTAGCTGTAGATTCCATTGCCGACATGAAAATTCTTTTCGATGGCATTCCATTGGATAAGATGTCGGTTTCCATGACCATGAACGGCGCTGTTTTGCCCATTATGGCTTTTTATATTGTTGCCGGACTGGAACAGGGCGCCAGCCTTGACCAACTCTCGGGAACAATCCAGAATGATATTTTGAAAGAATTTATGGTGCGTAATACATACATCTACCCACCAGAATTCTCCATGAAAATAATTGCCGATATTTTTGAGTTTACCTCGAAAAATATGCCGAAGTTCAACTCCATTTCCATTTCCGGCTACCACATGCAGGAAGCCGGGGCCACTGCCGATATTGAAATGGCGTATACATTAGCTGATGGTTTGGATTACATCCGCACCGGAATTAATGCAGGCATGGAGGTAGATAAATTTGCACCACGCCTCTCCTTCTTCTGGGCCATTGGCATGAACCACTTTATGGAAATTGCCAAAATGCGCGCAGCACGAATGATTTGGGCAC
>CAYPSX010000257.1:0-4495 GCA_964413185.1 uncultured Bacteroidales bacterium | reverse complement strand
AACCCGAAAAACCCCAAGTCGATGGCGTTGCGCACGCACTCGCAAACATCGGGTTACAGCTTGCAGGAGCAGGATCCGTTCAACAACATTGCGCGTACAGCAGTTGAAGCTATGGGAGCAGCGCTCGGACACACACAATCGTTGCACACCAACGCATTGGACGAAGCCATTGCATTGCCTACGGACTTTAGCGCACGCATTGCCCGCAACACGCAACTTTATCTGCAAAATGAAACACAAATAACCCGCGCGGTAGACCCATGGGCCGGTTCATATTACGTAGAATCGCTCACACAAGACCTGTACAACCGTGCATGGGAGCATATTAATGAGATTGAAGGCATGGGCGGAATGTCCAAAGCCATTGAAACCGGCGTACCTAAAATGCGCATTGAAGAAGCCGCAGCGCGTAAGCAGGCACGTATCGACAGCAAGCGCGAAACCATTGTAGGAACCAACAAATACCGCCTCGACAAAGAAGATCCAATTGAGATTCTTGAGGTAGACAACACAGCGGTTCGCAAAGCCCAGTTAGAACGTTTGGCAAAACTTCGCGAAGAGCGAAACAGCGAAGATGTGGAAAAAGCACTTAATGCTATTACCGAATGTGTAAAAACCGGCAAAGGCAACTTGCTTGAGCTCTCCATTGAAGCCGCTAAAAAGCGTGCTACTTTGGGTGAGATTTCCCAGGCATGTGAAAAAGTTGTAGGACGATATAAAGCAGTAATCAGATCTATTTCAGGCGTGTATTCATCAGAATCAAAAGAGAGTAGCGAATTTGCCGAAGCCAAAGAGCTGTGCGCAAAATTTGCAGAAAAAGAGGGCCGTCAGCCCCGCATTATGATTGCGAAAATGGGTCAGGATGGCCACGACAGAGGAGCGAAAGTTGTAGCTACAGGCTATGCTGATATTGGTTTCGATGTAGATATCGGGCCATTGTTCCAAACCCCGGAAGAAGCTGTTCGCGATGCCATTGAAAACGATGTGCATATTTTGGGCGTTTCTTCGCTGGCAGCCGGCCACAAAACACTGATACCATCAGTGATGGAAGAACTCAAAAAGCACGGACGCGAAGATATTATGGTCATTGCCGGTGGTGTAATTCCCCACCAGGACTATGATTTCTTGTACAATGAAGGCGTAGCAGCCATTTTCGGGCCGGGAACACCCGTACCCAAAGCTGCAACAGAGATGTTGAAAATTTTGCTTGACGAAGAGTAAATTTTTAAAGATATTTTGTTCAAAGCCGTTCTGCGAAGGACGGCTTTTTTTTGTTTTTATTGTCCACGAATTGCACGAATTAAAGATAATAAAACAAAAAAACATTTACGGAAGCCGACCTGGCAGGATTGAATATAATGCAGTTCATATATTATAATTTTCAACCTCAAATAGCTTTCAGAAAAATTATATTTTTCCAGCTTTATGTTTATTCGATTATAGCTTCAATGTGAGTTAAGCACATTAAAAAATCTTGCTCAAGTTCTTATGAGAAATACTATTTTTACGCAAAATTCATTCACCATGCGTAAAGAAGAACGATTTCAAAAGGTTATAAATTATTTTCTGGAAGCCATGCCTGTGGCAGAAACGGAGCTGCATCATCGCAATCCTTATGAGTTGCTGGTTTCGGTTATTCTTTCGGCTCAATGTACAGATAAACGCGTAAATCAGATTACTCCACCGCTTTTTGCCACTTATCCGACTGCTGAAGCTTTGTCTAAAGCAACGGTAGAAGATATTTTTGCGTACATTAAATCGTGCTCCTACCCCAACAACAAGGCAAAACACCTGAGCGGCATGGCCAAGATGCTGGTTGAAGATTTCAACAGTGTAGTGCCGCCCCAAATTAAAGAATTACAAAAATTGCCGGGCGTAGGCCGAAAAACAGCCAATGTAATTGCATCGGTAATTTACAATCAGCCGGCCATGGCAGTAGATACGCACGTTTTTCGCGTCGCTGCACGTATAGGCCTTACAACAAATGCAAAAACTCCGTTGGAAACCGAAAAGCAGCTGGTGAAACACATTCCCGAAGAATTAATTGCGCGCGCCCATCACTGGCTTATTTTGCACGGACGCTACGTTTGCCTGGCGCGTACACCGCAATGCACAAAATGCGGTCTGAGCAGTTTTTGCAAGTACTTTGAACAACTAGAAAAAACACATCCCACTGAAAGCAAAAAAAGAACCGCAAAAATCAGCCTAAGAAGTAGGAATTAAAAAGATAATTTTCTAATTTTGCAAGCCGAAAACAGAAAGAATGGTCCCGTAGCTCAACTGGATAGAGCAACAGCCTTCTAAGCTGTAGGTTCCAGGTTCGAGTCCTGGCGGGATCACTAAGTACCTGGCTATCAGAGCGTTATGTAAAGTAACGCTTTTTTTATTCGCGAAAAAATATCTATGTAGTCCACAAATAGAAACCCTTGATTTTCATGCAAAGAGTTAGAACTGCTCTACCAAAAGCATCCTTCCAAATCATTCGTCTCTGTGTTCAAAGACACCAAAGGCGGTGATTTCCGTGGCGCACCCCACTACGAGCACGATGTGGATGCCTCCATAAAATGCGAAAAAGGAAAAGCCACCGCACAAAAAAATCGTTTTGGCGGGCAGGGGGAAATGAAAGTATTCTGATTTTTTGTAGTTTTGATATTAATCTTGCTCCGCACTGGATAAAGGAAATTATGAAAAAAAGTATGGATGAACAATGAAATATACTAAAATTCAACACGATTGCACAAAATCTGCACGAATGCATCGCTAAAGCAATCGTGCAAAATGAATGCAGGTATCATGTAAAAATGAAGATTAAATGACAAAATATGGCCGAAACCAATCGCATAGAATATAAAGAGAAGCTGACCAAAGACCTGGACATGGAAAAAGAGGTTGTTGCGTTCCTGAACTACCGTGAGAGATTTAGCAATAATTTAGGCCATTCGCATTAAGTTGTTTACATTTGCTTAAAGAACAGAAAATACTGTATGAACAAAACATTAGAAAATAGAGACATAAACCGTTTGAGAAGCTATTCATCAGTCTTTTCTTCAACTTCATTTTCTAAAATTATCAAAAATGGCGATTTATCATTTATTGAGGCAAGAGTCCAAAGATATGATAAAGAACTTTTTAAGGCCGGTGCGTTTTATACGTACATGGATTACCTCAGGTATATCTATGGTGAGTTGGGGAAAAAATACCGAAATGAATATTATTATAAAAACACTTTCATTAATAGCATTCTTTTAAATTATTATGGAATAAAAGACACTGTTGCTATAAATGAATTCAGAACAGGACGTTCTGTTGCAGATTTAGTATTGTTCAATGGCTCTTCAAAAGCTTTCGAAATAAAAACAGAACTAGATTCAAGCAAAAGACTAAAAGGACAGGTTACAGATTACAGAAAAATTTTTGAAGAGAGTTATGTCGTAACTGATGAGTCGCTAACTGAGAAGTATGCCAGGACAGACCATTCCCTTGGAATTATAGCATTGCGCAAAACTTCCCGCTCTGTAAAAATGTATGAATGGCGGAAAGCAGAAAGAAATAAAAATATAGACCCTGCAACCCTTATGCGCTGTTTGAGGACACAAGAATATAAAAATATCGTTAAAAAGTTTTATGGCGATTTGCCAGAAATGAATAGTTTTAACATGTTCAACATTTGTGCTGAAATGATTAAAGCAATACCATCGAATGAACTATCTATATTGTTTATCAATCAGCTTAAAAAAAGAAAATCAAACACTGCCTTTTTGAAGACATTCCACAAAGAGTTAAAGCAGTTAGCTCTTGCCATGAATCTGGAGAAAAACAAATATGATATTTTAGTTAATTACCTGAATAGCCCAATTAATATTTAACCTATGTACTTCCCATACTTAAGAGGCCGCCAGTTTGAATTAATCGCTTTGCGGGAATATGCCAACCAAAAAGGCGATAAAAACAATGTACATCCAATTATTGAGCCGGTGAAAAAGTCGTTCAACAGTCTTAAGAAAGCAATCACCCAATTTAAAGAAAATGGGTTGTTTTTTTCTTTAATTATAAATCCTCAGGTTGGCGAATTGGCTGGCAATGACGGTTCTTTTATCAGCGAATTGAAAGATGAATTAACTGATGCAGATTGGTATCCAACTTTCATAGTTAAAAATAATATTGAGGAAATAAAGAAAGGTATTCAGGCTGGCGGATATTCAGAGAATGTCGTTTTAATATGTTCAAAAATGGTAGATACCGGGTCTGAGACGTTCCTTCAATTGGCTAAAGAAGATTGCATAAAATATATTGTATCTGAGGAAAATAAGACATTGAAAAGAAAATTAAAAGGGTCCGATAAAAAAATAATTCTGTTAAATGATTGTTTTGAACCGCAACAGCGGAATAGCGACTATCTTAACATGCCGGAAGAAAAATTTACGGAGGAACATCTCTTTTTCGAAGAGGAAGGTTATGCTGGTTTTTCTGATTACACAACTGTTTCAAGTGAGTT
>CAYPSX010000256.1:0-5178 GCA_964413185.1 uncultured Bacteroidales bacterium | reverse complement strand
CTTTCGGTAAGCGGGTTCGCTCAAAACTGGGCATTAATATCACCACCGAACACTCAGGTTCAATTTTTCAATTTTATGCCGGAGCTAAATTTTGCATCGGGTACAGAATTGTGGGTTCATGATTGGGATGGATGGAGCTCTACATTAATAAACCTCCCGGTTACCGGTACTGAAGAACTATCATCCGATGAGCTGTTGTTTGTTTGTGGCGATGGTTCTTATTCAGATGGTATTTACAAGATGAACACAAGTACCGGGGATTACAGTGTGATCGAATATTTTTATAAGCCCCAATTTATTGAATTCATAAATGATTCATATTATATAGGATATGATGGAGGTGTTGCTTTCTCTTCTGATTTAGAGAATTGGGAGACACTTTTTTCAAGCGGATTTGATACCATTTTTTCTTATTTATTCATTGATGAATCGAATTATATTGCCGTAGGCTATAATGCGGATAACTGGTTTTTTATGTACTCTGCTGATTCCGGAGAAACCTGGGCGTCAAATGACATTTATTTGCCCGTTAATGATGTAATTTATAATAATAGCAACGACCTTTTGTTTATTGCTTTAGGTGAGGGGTTTTCCGAAAATGATGGTTTATATAAATCCGAGGATTATGGCATGAGTTTGGCAGCTCTCCGAAAGGAAAAAGGAATTAATGCCCTTCATCAAATAGATAATACGCACCTGGCTTTGGGGTATGCCGGAGATAGTGCTGAGCATGAGGGGGTTGCCAGTTACGATTTAGCAACTACTTTGCACTTTAGCATTACAGGAAATCTACCCGGTGGAGATGTAAATGATTTGACTACTAATCCTTTGGTTAATTCAGTAAATGTGGTTGCTTCAACTGTAAACGGGGCTTACCAGGCAGATAATATTCTTGCAATCAATGACTTTAATGTAAATAACTATAACATCCATTTATGGCCAAATCCGGTACGCGATAATATTTATATTAGTGGCAATCTTGAGTTTCCTGCTACAATCAATTGTAATATTTATGATATTCAAGGCCGATTAATTTTTCAAGAGCAAAGAAAATTTGTTGGAAGCGGAGATTTTTTATGGCAAATCACCGGCATGAATCAGTATTTAACTGGCGGAACATATTTCATGGAGCTTGAAAGTCATAATAAATCTTTGGCCACAAAGAAATTTGTCAAGAAATAGCAAAGTAACCCGGAAATATGCGTTAAGGAATTTTTAACACTCTTATAAGTAGTTGTTTGTCAGGATATTGTATATTTTTATAATGATATCTCAATTTTTTGTGTAACGATTGGGAAACACATGCGTCTTATTAATGAACCCAAAATAAAACCCTGACCCAGTTTTATTAACCGTTAAAACCCTTAAGACCATGAAAAACCTAATTACTGCTACATTTTTTGCACTGCTGTTCGTTTCATATTCAGCGAGTGCCATGATTCCTCCAACAAACCGTACTGCAGAAATGCATTACATCCAAAAACTTATTGATGCTCAAGTCGATTTTCCTCCGGCTTGGGAATGCGATAGAATTGGATTTGTGAAAGCTAGAATTACGATTTCTCCCGATCAAAAAATTGTAATACAGGAAATAAATGGCTATCCGGAATTAACCAATTATGTGAAAAAAAGCCTGGAAAATACCGCTGTAGCTTATCCTCGATTTATAGGCCGGGAATATATTTGTAAAATTGATTTTCGCATGTAAATTTATATGACAACATAAGACCATGTTTGTAATGTATTGAGAATTAGTAAAGTAATATTTCTCGTAGAAAATAAACCGGCATTTGGCCGGTTTTTTGTTAATAAAAGTTTAATAAGCACGTATAAAAATTTTGAAATTAAGATTCTTTTATGCAACTTAGCTAAAGCTGTTTTTATGCAGGGGATTTGACAAACCAACTTAACCAATTAAAAATGAAGAAGAAAGTCCTTATAGTAGACGATTTCGAAAATACCCGCTGGATAGTACAACAAATATTAGAGAAAGAGGAGGAACTTGAGGTAGTTAGTGCTTCCAACGGAAAAGAAGCATTACAGTTTTTCAATGGAGAACAAATTGATCTGCTTATAACCGACCTGAATATGCCTGAAATGAATGGTATCGACCTGGTCAGGCAGGTTCGTAGTCGCGATAAATACAAGTTCATTCCCATTATTATGCTCACAACCGAAAGGAATCCGGACAAAAAACAAATGGCGCTCGATATAAAAGTTACTACCTGGATACAAAAGCCATTTGAGCAAGGTCAGTTCAGAAAAATAGTTCGAAAAGCACTTCGTCTTAAATAATAATGGAAGAATACAAAGCGCGATTTAGCAATGAAGTTAGTGAACTGCTTGATGGTCTTGAGTCTAAACTTTTAGCCCTTGAGAAAAACCGTCAGGATGAAGATGCTATTGCTGAGCTTTTCAGGGTAATACATACCATTAAAGGTACTGCAACAATGTTTGGCTTTTCGAATATCGGGAAACTCACCCATGAGGTTGAAGATGTGCTTCATTTGGTGCGCGATGGTGATATTCATGTTAGCGATGATATTCTTACAATTAGCTTTGATACCATCGATCTTGTTAGAAAAATGCTGACCACCGGCGATGTTTTGAACGATGAAATGGAAGAAAAATTTGCTTCTATCCTTTCCGGTGTGAAAACTCTGTTGGGTACTGGTGCAGAAGCAGAAGATAAGTCATCTGGTAAAAAGGCAAAAAAACACATTAACAACGATGAAACGTTTTTTTATATACGGTATCAACCAGATGAAGATGTTTTATCCCGCGGAATCGATCCATTGGCCGTTTTTGAAGAACTTGAAGAAGAAGGTCGGTTTATAGCATTTTTAGATCTTACATTAGTACCACGGGTAGAAAATTTCGATGCAGAAAAATCATTTTTAGCCTGGGATATTTTTTGTGCCGGTTTCTCCAGTCAGGAAGTAGTAGAAGATGTTTTTTTGTTTTTCCTGGATCACGAATATATTGTTAAATCTTTTCAGCCATCCAATTTTCAAAAAGAAATTTATAATGATGAATTGGGCAAACGTTTAGCCTGCTATGGTATTGATAAAGATAATGTTTTACTGCATTTAAGCGGAATAAGTGAAGATTTCGATATAGACGGGGAGGCAGAACAATCGGCAACAGAAATTGCTGAAGATAACAAGCAAGCTTCGCCAGACGCCGATGCTTCAGCAAAAATGGCCGGCGAAACCATTCGTGTAGATGCAGGCCGCCTCGACGAGTTGATCAATTTGGTTAGTGAATTAGTAACCATTAATGGTGAGTTGGAAATTCAGGCAAAACAGTTGGAAAATGATCAGCTGCTGAAAAGGGTGTCTAACCTTAGTAAACTATCAAAACGTTTTCGCGACAATGCTCTCGATCTGCGTTTAGTGCCCGTAGATATGCTCAGCACTAAAATGCACAGGCTCATACGCGACCTTTCAGGAGAACTGGGAAAAGAAATAGATTTCATTACCGAGGGCACATCAACAGAGCTCGATAAAAGTATTGTCAACCGTTTGGAAGGCCCCATTTTACATATCATCAGGAATTGCGTCGATCATGCCATTGAAAATCCCGAAGAACGAAAGGCGCAAAACAAACCGCCAAAAGGCGTAGTGCGATTTATTGCTTTCTATTCCGGGGCAAATGTTTTTATACAAATTCAGGATGACGGGCGCGGCATTGATCCGGAAAAGGTGAAACAAAAAGCAGTCGAAAAAGGTATTTTAACATCAGCTCAACATCTGGAAAATACCGAAGCCTATAACCTGATTTTTGAACCTGGTTTCAGTACAGCCAAAGAAGTTACCAATGTGTCCGGAAGAGGCGTGGGTCTTGATAGCGTAAAAAAACAAATTGCCGAAATGCGTGGCCAGGTCGATGTTGAGTCGGAAGTGGGACTGGGGACAAGTATTACAATAAAATTGCCACTCACATTGTCTATTATCGATACACTAATGACCAGAGTTGGCAAGCACATAATTTTAGTCCCCATAGAATATATTGTTAAAACGATGCTTACCGTGGCTAAACAGCAGCGACAAATTTCATATAACGATGAAATTATTCCGTTTATCAATATGCGAGAAGTTCTTGAAGAAGAGTATGTTGAAGGTAAAATGCGTACGTTGGTCATACGCCATTATAATAAACGGTATGCAATAGCGGTAGATAAAATTGAGCGCGATTATCAGGCGGTAGTAAAACCTCTGGGAGCCTACAACAGGCACCACCCGTTTTTTTCCGGTTCCAGCATACTGGGCGATGGCTCTTTGGCTTTGATACTGGATATTAACAGGTTGATAAAATATCAGAAACAAAATAAATCATGAATGCTATGGAAGAAAATAGCCGGGAAACAATGTCGGTACTAAGTTTTAAACTTGGAAAAGAGTTGCTGGGCGTAAATGTGTTAAATGTTTTGGAGGTGCTTAAAAACAGTGGATTGGCTGACATTCCGCGTTCAGCCGATTTTGTCCGCGGTATTGTTCAATTTCGTGGCGAAATAATTACCGTAATCGACTTCTCCGAAAAACTCAATTTACATAAGAACATAGAAACCACCGGGAAAGTCATTATTGTTTTTCAGGTAAATGCTAACGATCAGGAGTTTAAAGTTGGTATTTTGGCCGATGAGGTGAAAGCTGTAGAAGAAAAACCATTGGCAGATATCAAAGCAATAGACGAAATATCACATCATTACAATCCCGAATATCTCGAAGGCGTTTATAAACGCGATGACGAATTTGTTATTGTTTTAAATCTCAATAAAATATTCTCAGATAAAGAAATAGACTTGATACAAAAATCTGCAAATAACGAAAAAATTTAATATTATGGATACAGTTGAATTATTATTAACACTGCTTGCTGGTACTGTAATCATGAGTACCTTAGTATATTTTATTTTTAAACGAACCATAGCCTTTGTGGTTGGATTATTAGTTTTGGCTTCCTCTTTTGGTACATTGGTTTTTGCCAGTATCGAAGTTAGCGACAATGTGCTCATTGATAAAGCCGTTGGGATTTCTTCATTGATTACAATCATGACTATTTTACTTTATTTATTCGATCGGAATGTAGGCAGACACCTGAAGAAATTAACCAGTCAAATAAACGAGCTATCGCATGGTAATCTGGATGTTAAACTGGACAGAAGCCTCTCTTCAA
>CAYPSX010000255.1:0-5186 GCA_964413185.1 uncultured Bacteroidales bacterium | reverse complement strand
CGGGCTTTCTAAAATGACAATGGACGAAATTAATGACGAAGTAAAAGCGTGTAGGGATGCAAAAAATAATTCTTGACACTAACGATTTTACAATGAAGACTTTTGGTAAAACAAGAATACTGACCCCGAAAGAATATTGGGAAGAATATAAATAATAATCGTAGGAAGCACTATTGCCAATCGAGTAAGATGGCCGGTGAGCTAAGCAGCCCACCGGAGCACCTTTATCCCGTGAAATAATCCGGCAAATGCCGGATTGCTCCGCATTTCACGGGATTTACCCCGTGAAATAATCCGGCAAATGCAGGATTGCTCCGCATTTCACGGAGTTACCCCCCGTCTAAAAAATAGCAGGAATGTATTCGAAAAAGAAACGCTGAACAAATAAGCACTGACGCTAAAAACAGGTTGTAAAGACCAATCTCAAAATCTTTCACGAGCAATTAATCACACGCTCACATTTCATTTGCCGAATAATTTATTGATATATGCATTATTGAATCATCATTGATGCTATTTTTGTACAAAATTCCTTCTCCCGCAAAAATCTGCTTCCGTAATTGTTCATGATTTTAGGTGAAGAAGAATATTAACATAAATAAACTCAAAATGACTGCTTTTACAGACTTAAATATTGCCGGGCCCCTGCTAAACGCCCTTGCCGATCAAGGCTTCGAAAGGCCAACACCAATGCAGGAGAAAGCTTTTTCTGCAGTGCGTTCAGGGCACGATGTAGTTGGAATTGCACAAACCGGAACCGGAAAAACCCTGGCTTATTTGCTTCCCATTTTACACGATTTAAAGTTCTCGAAGCAGGTTACTCCGCGAGTGTTAATTGTTGTGCCAACCCGCGAATTGGTTTTACAGGTAGTTGAGGTTGTAGAGGCCATGACAAAATACATGAATGTGCGTGTACTGGGCATTTATGGCGGACGAAACATCAACGTCCAGAAACAAGCCGTAGCCGAAGGAATGGATGTATTGGTTGCAACGCCCGGAAGGTTATACGACATTGCCATGACCAAGGTGCTTAACCTTCGTGATGTGCGAAAGTTTGTCATCGATGAGGTCGATGTGATGCTTGATGCAGGTTTTCGACCGCAAATTGCCAGTATTCTCGAAATATTGCCACAAAAAAGGCAAAACATCATGTTTTCAGCTACAATGTCACAAGATGTTGATGCCATAATCGACAACTATTTTATACAACCAAAGCGCATATCTATTGGCATTAGTGGTACACCTTTGGCCAATATCAGGCAGCAATGCTACCAGGTTCAGAACTTCCATACAAAAGTGAACTTGCTGGCAGGGCTTGTTGCCGATTCAGAAGTGTTTACCAAAGTATTAGTGTTCATATCAGGCAAAAAGCTGGCGGACCGGTTGTTTAATTCCTTACTGGAACATATTCCGGGCGGGTTGGGTATAATTCACGGCAATAAAAGTCAAAATTTCAGGGAAAAAACAATTGCAAAATTTGAACAGGGATCGCACCGCATACTTATTGCCACCGATGTAATGGCCCGTGGCCTGGATTTCAATAAAGTGTCGCACGTCATTAATTTCGACACGCCTTCTTATCCGGAAAATTATATTCACCGCATTGGCCGGACAGGCAGGGCAGAAGCCAGGGGAAAATCCATTTTGTTTTTTACCAGTAAAGAGCGTGAAAACAAAGAAGCTATTGAACAACTAATGGATTATAAAATTCCGCAGATGAAATTTCCCAACGAAATTGAAATATCCACAGAGTTAATTCCCGAAGAGCAGCCAAAACAAACAGAAATATACACCAAACAAAACAAAAAGGTAGTTGAAAAAGGCCCTGCATTTCACGAAAAAAGCGCCAAACGGCAAAAAACCAACTCGGGCGGCAAAGCGCAAAAGATGAAACAAAAATATAAAAAGCCCAAAACCAAAGGTGATAAAAACATCAACCGGCGCAAGAAAAAAAGATAAACCAAACCCGCTAATACCAATTTGATCGGGAATTCCGGCAATAGCAACCAAACCACCACAAAAACGCACCTGGTACCGCATTTTTTTGCTTCGCTCAACAGCCTTTGTTATATTTGGGAAGGATTCTTAGGGATCAGTTAAAAAGGTTGTGGGCTTTTTATAAATGGTTGCGTTTTTTGCTTGTTCGATTGTAATGCTAACAATATTACTATTTCCATCCATTTCCTTTGTTTTTTGAACCATTAAAGAGTTAAAGACAGTTGCGGATATTCCAGGATATACTATATCCTAAATCCTTAAAAAAAGCATTATATAATTCTAATCACACAAGAAACATTATCTTTACAGCTGCGTAAACTAAATTTTAGTATCGATCTACAACCTTAATCTAAACAAACAGACTATGAAAAAAAGTGTATTTTTGGTAATGCTCATTTTCATTGCCGCAATGGCAAACGGGCAAAACCAATATCTTTCATTTGAAGAAGGTAAAAAAAATGCAGATAAGCAAAATACATTACCTGAACGAAATGTGACCAACCATTTTGAAAATGGTGTTGAAATTGAATTCAAATTTACAGGCGCCCACATTGCCGACAAACAGGTAAAGGGAGAAACCTACAACTACCTGCATATCGACGGCATTCACAAAATGGCCACTGTTGGTGCTCCTGCCCTGCCCGCGAAAAGCGAAATTGTAGCCTTTCCGCGCGGTGCTCAACCCAAAATCGTGATCATTGATGCCAATTATAAAGAATACAAAGGCTTTAATATTCATCCCGCATTAGAACCGGAACGCGACACTGAAGGAGCTCCGGCAGCAAAATTTGAAAAAGACGAAGCTGTTTATGGCAAAAATGAGTTCTTCCCAAAAAAAATTGCAGAAATTGTCAACATTGGCAAAAACAGGGGAACAGGTCTTGCCTTTACAGAAATACATCCGGTGCAGTTTAACCCGGTAACCGGAACAATAAGAGTTTACACCAACATCGAATTCAAAATTGAATTCGTCGGAGGCGAAGGCTCTTTCGATTATATCGCAAAAGAAAACTCATTGCACTTTACCAACATGCTTAAACGCAGGGTAATTAATTCAGACGCAATTCCGAATGGCATCGCAAACAGCGAAATTGACAACAAATCAGGCGCAAAAAACTACATCATTATAACACACTCACAATACGAAACCCAGGCAAATGAGCTGGCCAACTGGAAACGCCAATTAGGTTATTCGGCTGAAGTTGTTTCGCAATCGAGCTGGACAGCCCCGGAAGTAAAAAGTGCAATTAGCGCACGTTACGACAGCTGGACACCTAAACCCGACTTTTTTGTAATTATTGGCGACCACACCGGCAGTTACGCCGTTCCCGGAGAAATTCACACAGAATCCGATGGAGAAACATTTGCTACAGATCTCTACTTCGCATGCATGGATGGAGCTTCTGACTGGCATCCAGACATAGCACGGGGAAGGATATCGGTATCCAATGCATCCGAAGCAACAGTAGTTGTCAACAAAATTATTAATTACGAAAAGACACCGCCAACCTCATCAACCTATTATGAAAACGGGCTTAACTGTGCCCAGTTCCAGGACAAAGTAGATGATTCTGACACACCTGACGGCTATGCAGCACGCCGTTTTTGCCACACCAGTGAAGAAATACGCGACTACATGATTGATGAACAAAACTATTCTGTAGAACGCATTTATTACACCGACGGAGCGAACACGCCCACAAATTACAATAACGAATATTACTCCAACGGCGAACCAATTCCAAGTGAATTGTTGCGTTCCAATGGCTATGCATGGGATGGCGATCAAACAGACATTACAAACGCTATTAATAACGGAAAATTTTACGTTTTTCACCGCGATCACGGATATGTTGGTGGATCAGGATGGGCACACCCATATTACACAACTTCAACAATGGGGAGCCTTTCAAATGGAGATGAGCTGCCAGTTGTATTCAGCATGAACTGCCATACAGGAGAATTCCAGTTATCTGAATGCTTTGCTGAAAAATTCGTCAGAATGGAAAATAAAGGAGCCGTAGGTGTATTTGGAGCCGCATATTACAGCCTCAGCGGATATAACGATGCACTTTCTATTGGCATGGTCGATGCCATTTGGGCCGATCCGGGTGTTTATCCTGTGATGGGAAGCGCCGGAACAGGCAGCAACTACACCATTGGCACAGGAAATAGCATTTACACCCTGGGCGATGTGCTTAACCAGGGGCTCTATGCCATGGAACAAAACGTATCGTGGTCAGGCAGCCGCCAGTATCAATATGAACTATTCCATTACTTCGGCGATCCGGCCATGAAAATATGGACAACAAATCCCAACAATAACCCAATAACAGCTACACATGCATCAGATATTGACTGTGCAGCCACTTCATTTTCAATAAGCGGATCCACTGCAGGAGCTTTGGCTACGCTTGTATACAATGATGAACTTATTGGCGAAACCACGCTTGACGGCAGCGGAGCCGGCTCTATAAGTTATGCAATAACAGAGCCTGGCACAGAAGTTACATTAACTATTTCTGCCCATAACCACAAACCATATACAAGCTCACTCACTTTGTCGGGTTCGTGTGATTTCCCGCCCGGGATAACCATCAGTGCTGCTACATCAATTGCAGAAACCACAGCCACGTTGAACGGAGAAATAATCAACGACAATGGCTCAACAATTACAGAAAGCGGTTTTGTTTACAGCACAACCTCCAACCCGGAAATTGGCGGGACCGGAGTAACACAAGTAACTACAGACCCAACAGTAACAACCGGGACGTACAGTGAAAACATATCCGGTCTTACATCAACAACTACATATTATGTAAAAGCCTATGCTATAAATGCCAACGGAACCGGCTACAGCGATGAAACATCATTTACCACAGCTTGTGGAATTATCTCTTCATTACCCTACACACAAGATTTCTCAGGCGGCATGCTACCTGACTGCTGGGAGAATATTGACAATGCAGGTGGCGGACAAGTTTGGGCTTTTGATAACCCGGGCGGCAGAACCATAAATACAACTACGGGTGGAACCGGCTTTGCCATTGTAGACAGCGACAATTACGGCAGTGGCGGATCGCAAAACGCAGACCTTATTTCACCACAGTTTGACTTATCAGGGATGACTACCGTAAACCTTAGTTTCGAGCATTATTACAACGACTACAGCAGCGAAAGTGCTTCTG
>CAYPSX010000254.1:0-5238 GCA_964413185.1 uncultured Bacteroidales bacterium | reverse complement strand
GTTCCGGCCTGCGCTTAGTCACGGCGCGAGTCTCTGCTTTATTTTTCGGAATGATATCTCTTTTTCGGGCGCTGAACTGGGAACTCGCACCGTGACTTGCCAATATACTATTTCACAGCCGCCTCCACATTTCACACCTCTTCGTCCGTTAATCCGTAAAGCTTTTACACCTTTTAGAAAACGAAGTAAATTGTATCACCCGGACAAGCTGTGTTTTTAACCCGAAAAATTAGCTCCGCTGAGCTCGTCCTTCGTCCTCGGTTCATGAATTTTCTACGATTGTATGAGTTATGCAGCTATCTCAATTCCTGTCTTTTTAATTTCAACAACAAAAGGATTATCTGAATTAAAATCTTTGCGGGATATTGGGTGAGGCTCAATTCTGGAGTCAATTTTTGATGCCAGCAACATTAATTGAACTTGTAATTCAAATCGTTTTGAATCATCCAAATTAGTAAAAATCAAGGCTAAATCAATATCGCTATCATCTGTTGATTTTCCTTTTGCAAATGAACCAAATATATATACACTCTCGATTTCAGCATATTTTTCTTTTACCAATTCAAGATATTTAGCTATTGTAATATCAATTTTTTTATCCATAGCCTCAATTCCTTTAATTTGTTAATCCATTCAGCAGTAAAATCAGGGGTACATTGATTCTTAAAACTCATTTTATAGTCATCATATCGAGCGTTGATATTAAATGCAGTAATTGTTACAAGTTGCTCCTTCATATTTTCAGATAATTCTAAATTAGCTTTTTCGGCTAATCTCAGTAAATTATGTATAAAAGGCGGGTAATCCGAATTTACCTTTACATAATATGCTTTCAATAATTTTTCAATCATCAAATGACCGATAAAAAGCGACCAACTATGTTTCTTTGAGTTAAACATCACAATCATGGTCTCAAAATCATCATCCGAGCCATCAATCCAATATTTAATCAATCGTTCCTTTTTTAAGTCTTCGCTTTCCATAACCCAAAAGTACAAAAAATATCAGAAATCAATGTTTACAATTGAAGGTTTCGCTCCAGGCAAAGTCCTATTTGTTTTTGCTCTTATTTCCGCTCCAACACTTTCAATGCTGCTATTTAATCTCCGTTCCGGCCTGCGCTTAGTAACGGCGCGAGTCTTTGTTTTAATTTCGGAATGATGTCTCTTTTTCGAGCGCTGAATTGGGAACTCGCACCGTGACTTGCCCATTCAATGCGTCGACAACCTTTCAAAGGCCAATCCGATCTCCATCACCATGCAAAAAACATTTTCCGGCTATTCATCTGGATAAACCATTGGTTTCGATTATCTTTGCAGGTCAAAATATGATACGATGATGAATAATAAACCGGAAAAAGATCGCAATAAAAAACGTGAATCGTGGTTCGACCCAATTCGCCTGAATCGCTTTATTGCCAACGCTGGCGTGTGCTCACGACGCGAAGCTGACAACCTCATTAAGCAGGGAAAAATTACCGTAAACGGCGAAGTTGTAAAAGACATGGGTGTTAAAGTTTTGCGATCGGATAAAGTTGAGTTTGAAGGCAAACCGCTTATACCGGAGAAAAAAGTTTACATTCTGCTAAACAAACCTAAAAATACGGTTACAACTTCGCGCGATCCGCAAGGTCGCAGAACCGTGATAGACCTCGTCAAAGACGCTACAAAGGAACGCGTGTATCCCGTGGGCAGGCTCGACAGAAACACAACCGGTGTACTGATGTTTACCAACGATGGCGACATGGCCAAAAAGCTGGCGCACCCAAGCTCGGAAATTAAGAAAATTTACCACGTTTTTCTCGACAAACCTTTAGCTGAAGCCGATTTTGAAGCAATTTCCAAAGGCCTGGAACTCGAAGACGGGCTCATCAAACCCGATCAGTTAAGTTACCCGGAAGAAGATGACAAAACACAGGTGGGCATTGAGATACACAGCGGGAAAAACCGTATTGTACGACGCATTTTTGAACATAAAGGGTATAAAGTAGAAAAACTCGACCGCGTATTTTTTGCCGGACTTACCAAAAAAGGCTTACAACGGGGATATTGGCGCTTATTGACCGAAAAAGAGATAAATTTCCTGAAAATGCTGTAAAAACCGAGCTGAAGACAAATGACTGCCCGACTGCTATTCATATTTATACTTCTCATATTAAGTCGATTAGTCTTCGGCCAAATTGAAATATCGGGAACCATAAAAGACCATTTTAGCAACCCGGTTTCGTATGCAGCCATAACCACGGGCGATAAAAAAAGCGGAACTGTTTCGCAAATCAACGGAAAGTTTTCGCTCACACTATCTGCCCCCGATACTGTGCACATTTTTTACCTGGGACTGAAACCCTACAGCTTTTTCGTTGATAAAAGCCGGAGTTACGAAATCAAAATGCGCCCAAAATCGTATCAACTCGAAGAGGTTGTGGTTTTTCCGGGTATTAATCCGGCTGATACGATTATGGAACATGTAATTGATTTGCGCGACAAACACGACCCATACAATCTGCCATCATTCTCATACACAGCATACAACAAATTCAAAATTGAGATAAACCGCGATACGCTGGTGTACCTCAAATCGCAAGGCCCGATTTCGACCAACGCCAACCTAATGATTAAGCTGGCAGATACTTCAAACGTATTTCTAAGTGAAGCTATTTCTGAATATTATTACAAAAAACCCGGCAAAACACACGAAAACATTCTCACAACAAACATTTCAGGCTTCAAAAATCCGGCTTTCGCACTACTTGGCAGTCAGTTACATTCGCTAAGTTGCTACGATGATTTTTTCACCATAGGCAACCTCAAATACGTGAATCCTGTGAGTAGAAACGCACCAAAAAAATATCTTTTCCTGCTTAAAGACACGCTGGTTTCGAACAATGGAACAGATATTTTCGTGATTACTTTCCGGCCCAAACCCGGCACAACTTTCCGTGCCATGTACGGCATGCTTTATATTGATGCAAAGGAATATGCAGTACGCAGAATTGTTGCCCAGCCGGCATCACAAACCGAACAATTTGGCATAACCGTCCGTCAGGAATATCACAAACTGTTTGGGGAACACTGGTTTCCGCGCAAGCTACAGTCAAGAATCAACTTCCAGGATAAAGTTGTTGACTCGTTGCCGCCGTTGCCCGTTATGATTGGTTTTGCCTCAACCGACATCATCAACCCTAAAATTGGCGTAGAAATACCAAAAAAAATACTGCGCCGCCAATTTGCACTTAATTATGATGATGATGCCGGAACAACAAACGATTCGCTTTTAAACAAATACCGCACAGACACATTAACAGCCAAAGACCTGTACACATTTGAGTTGATGGACAGCATTACAAGTCAGGTAAAAATGTTCAAATGGCTTGAATCTCTTCCGCAAATGTTGGCTACAGGCGAAATTCCGTTAGGATATATTACCTTGAACCTGGAGGAATCGCTGGATTTCAATAAGCAGGAACGATATCGTTACGGGCTTTCGGTTATGACCAGCGAAAAGGTGCTCAAATGGATACGTTTTGGCGGAAAAGTATTACGTGCCAGTAAACCCGGCGAACAACGCTATGCTGCACGCGTTTATCTGAATCCGTTTTCCTCGGGCATTGCCCGGCTCAAATACGAATATCACGAAGAGACGTCGGAAAAAGGCGCTTATCATTTTTACAATCCTTACAAACAAGGATATTACAACCTCAGAAGATTTATTTTCGATGAATTAAACTACGTTACAGGTCACCAGGCAGCTTTTGAGCTCGAATATCCGCGCTTTTTAAATGTAAGGGCAATGGCGTTTATTGAAAACTATAAACTGAGTCACACAGCACGCGACACCATTTTTGGCGATTTCAAACGAAATGCTTTGCGCATAGATTTACGTTATGCACCGGGAGAGAACCTCACCAATATGGGAAAATTCCGCATACGCAACAGTGCCGGCGGACCGGTTTTTAATCTGAGTTATGAACAAGGCTTCAATATTGAAAACACGGATATCGCTTATCAACGCTATATGGGGCGGTTTATTTACAACTACCCTACCCGCTTCCTGGGAACTTTCCGCATAATGAGCCATGCAGGGTTAATACAAGGCGACATTCCACTGGAAATGGCATTTAGCGGCCGCGGGAGTGCTCAACTACACGTTTACGAACAGGGCGTTTTTCAAACCATGCCCGTTTATCGGTATTTCCACACACGTTTTGCCAATGCATTTGTGCAACACTATCTGCCATTGCACGACCACAAGCACAATCTCATGTTCTCCATAACCAGTCAGTTCGGAATGATTTACGGAGAAAGCTCCGGCAGCCGCATACGCCTGCTGGCAGAACAGGCCACCAAAGGCCTTTACGAAGCCGGCATTATGGGCGGCATTCTCAGCCCTGACGTGGGACAAATTATGATTGGAACCTTTTACAAAATGGGCGCCTACACATCAGCCAAACAGATTGATAATTTCTCGTTGGTTATTGGCTTATCAGCCAGTTTGGATTGGTGATTGATGGCATAATAAAACGCAAATGGCCACTGTTTTTTCAATAAAATCTGTGATTATCAGTCATATCAGCAAAATCAGTGTTTTGTAGATGAAACCGTTCGGTGAACGAAAAGGTAATTTTGTAGAAAATGGCTGATGCCATTTCATTTTAGGGTTCACGAATTACCCTGATTCCACGAATTCGTAAAACTTTGTTTTCGTAAAGTCGCGGCGTGAGTTTGCAAATAAGAATTTTGGATGCATATAAACTGTAAGGCATTTCATTAAATTACTCACTCCGCGACTGTCCGTAGTTTAATTGAAAACGTTCATTAGCCCGGTCATTTATGGCCGGGAAACGGGGACAAACGAAATTCGCCGCGATGGAAAGACAATCATGGATGGACAGGTGCCATCGGCGAAATATCCTCATGGCTAAAGCCGGTTCCGAACAGATTCACAAATCCCCGGCATAAATGCCGCGGCTATTGATTTCGTTGCAATTGGAAGGGATTCATTATTATTAGCACCCATCCATAGAACGCAGTTAGTTTTATTCTCCGCAATTTAACCCTAATAAAAAATTAAAATAAGTTCTTGTTTTTTGAACTTTCCTGTAGTAACTTCGTAATTACAAATAAACAATAATATTATGGAAGTATCAATTGTGCAAATTGGCAATTCTAAAGGGATTCGACTTAGTAAAACAATTCTGGAGAAATACAACTTAAAGGACAGAGTTGAAATGATTCTGGA
>CAYPSX010000253.1:0-5242 GCA_964413185.1 uncultured Bacteroidales bacterium | reverse complement strand
TTCGTTTTGACGTTAAAAAATGTACATTTGTAAAACAAAGTTTTGGCTATGTGCAGGTTTTCAGATTATTGCAAGTAAGAAAACTTTCACCAGCCGTACCGTTGGCAACCATAAAAAAAATCGTTCCTGCATAAGAATACATTTTATGAAAATATATAGATATTTATTTATTTTAACATTCATTTATCAAGATAGTAGTGAAAGTATTGAGGTTTCATTTGAATGAATAATTTACGGTTGCCAACCGTAAGAGAATTCATGTAACAGTTTAAATGAAAAGCAAAAAAATACCCATAAAATGAGAATTCAAAAAATAACCGAAAATAAGAAGCAATTCCTTGATTTATTGCTGTTGGCAGATGAGCAGGAAAATATGATTGACAAGTATTTGCCCGGTGGTGACTTGTTTGCGTTATACGACGATGATTTGAAAACGGTTTGCGTTGTTTCAGAGATAGATCAAGACACCTGCGAACTGAAAAACATAGCTACATACGAACAATATCAAGGCAAAGGGTACGGGAGAGCATTAATCAATTACATTTCTGATTTCTACAAAACCAACTACAAAAAAATGCTTGTCGGTACCGGTGAAACGCCGGCAATTTTATCGTTTTATATAAGCTGTGGATTTAAAGAGTCTCACCGGCTAAAAAACTTTTTTACAGACAATTACGACCATCCAATGTTTGAAGACGGAATACAACTGGTTGATATGATTTACCTGAAAAAAGATTTATCGTGAGCTTAACCCGGATTATTCACCACATTTTTTACCTAAGTTGAACGGTTTGCACGCAGTGAAAAGCGCTTTACTTAGGTTTAACCCCGATTTAGAAATTGTCGGGTTTTACCGAATAGGTAAGGTGAAACCCATACAATTTCTTATTCGTGAGCGAGAATCGCTCAATTTGGGTTTTAATAAAACACGAACCCCGGCAATAATATGTGCAATTCTCCAACAATCTAAATTTTTTTTATCTTTGTAGTATCTTAATAAATTAAAAGGCAACATAATAAGAATGGACAAACTAATAATTAATGGAGAAGAGTGCCGTAGGATAAAAAATTTTGAAAGATATCATATAAGTGAGTCAGGACGGGTATACAGAACAGACATAGATAAAAAAAGATCCTGGCGGACAAAGGGCAAAGTATATATAAACGAACTTAAAGTTCATTTTAGATATCGAAAAGGTAATTTAAGGCCGGGGCATGTTAGCTTAACCGATACAGAAGGCAAATTGCATAACGTTACGGTGGCTCCTTTAATTGCGGTTGCTTTTGGAGTGATTTCAGACGAATTGAATATGAATAAACAAGCCATTGAGTATAAAGATGGAAATAGAAAGAATTTACATTATACAAATTTAGTAGTCGTAAAAAAAATACACCCCAATAGCAAACTGAATAGAGAAGATGTAAAGCATATTAAGAAACAGATTAAAATGGGAATACCTTTGAGAACAATAGCTCGGTTTTTCAGGGTTTCTGAAATGCAAATCAACAGAATTAAAACAGGTGAAAATTGGGGCAATGGTAAAAGGAAAATAAAAGCCCCTGAAGCTCCTTTTGAGATAGAAGATGGAAGGATAAGAAAATACATTGCTACCTTCAACAAAAAGAAAACGGTAGATGGTATTAAGAAAGAATTTACTGTCAAACGAAATAACAACGACCCAACTGATAATACAATTCAAGGAATAGTTAATGGTTATAAACTCTCGTTAAAGCACAGGAACATAACGCGTGCTGAACAACTTGTTAAAAAGTTAAATAACTATTTCTTTTATAGTAAAATGTAACAAATCTGCGTTGATTAACTTCCATAAACATGAAAAAATCAGCAATTTATGTGATTTTAACAGTCCTGTTTTTCATCTGGTTATAATTTTGATTTTAGTTGTCAGTACCTGTCCCGCAGAAGGCGGGATAGCCTGCCCCGCAGTTAGGCGGGGGAGCTCGCCATGATACGTCCAATGTACGCCACATACTGTTTGCAGGTTCGTTATAATCATGCAAGTGTACTTCGACACGCTCAGCAGAACTGTGTCAAAATTTTTGTCATGGCTCGGTTCATCGCTTGTAAAAAAGAACCTTTAAAAACTTTTACAGAACATGAGTCGTATGTAAACACAGTAGATGTGTTGGCTGATAATAAGTATCTTGTAAGCGGGAACCCTAATGAAACTATAAAAGTTTGGGATGCAGAAACCGTGAAAATATAAAGGCACTAAAGGGGCATAAAAAGCCTACCAAATTATATGCAAACTTAAAAAAGCATACTTCAAAAAAAATAAAGATTGAGATTTTACGTAATATAAATCAATGTATTTTATAAATTTTGAATTAAAAATCATGAAAAATAACATTTTATCTCTATCAGTATTTGCGCTGATTATGATTTATTCGTGTGGTAATAACAGCACGAAATAAGCCGGGAAAACAGAAATATCAATCGAAAAAGAGACCTGTCGACCCGGAAAAAAAGATGCTCCCGAATTGTCTAAAAAAAAGCACGAAACGTCAAGTTATTTCGGCACAATTGCTTAGCCGAAAAAAATCCAAAACTCGTATGCCTTGGTTTTTTTAGATATTATTCGTATTTTTATGGTAAATAATTCATTCAAAAAAAAACGGGATATGCCAAAGACAATCACATTTAACAAACTCAGGAGAGTTAAAGACCAGTTGCCTGATGGTACCATGCGGGTCATTGCAGAGAAACTGGATATGAATCCGGAAACGGTAAGGAATTATTTTGGAGGAACCAAATGGGAAGATGGTGAATCTGTAGGTTTCCATGTTGAACAAGGACCCGATGGAGGCGTTGTTGTACTTGACGATACTACTATACTTGACTTAGCTTATGAAATAATTGAAAAGTCAAATGCCGAAGTATCGTGAATTTTTTTGAGCAGCAATCGCTCACTACGAGATTTAGTAAAGGCAGGGAATTTTTTTTCCTGCCTTTACTTGTATATAATGGCAATCCCGCCACAGTAGGATTTTACCGTTATCGTGTTAAAATATATTCCAAACACATCGGCTTTGCCCCATTTCGCACACTTCGAAAATCGACCGGAAAGCCATATCAGGGTCTGCTCAACGATGTTTGAAAAATATCGGAATCACCACAGAACCCCCATAATTTTTGTTATATTTGAATAATAGCCATGAAGCATCTAACCGTTTTATAAACGCTTATGGAAAATCAGATATCCGAACATAAAATGTTCGCATATCTCCGGAAAATGGGTAGATATGAGCAATGATTGCGGGGTATGGTTAATAGAAAGCCGTTATGGGCAAGCTAAAAAAAACGACACAATGACCAATAAAATTTACATTCTTATAATATCAATATTTGTTTTAGTTGGTTGTGAAACAAAACAGGATGACAATAGAACTGAATTCTTTCCAAAGATTGAACAAAAACCTAACGTAATTCCTGACAAACAAAATGTTTGGGTTTTTATTCTTGCAGGACAATCAAATATGGCAGGACGTGGAAAAGTTGAGCCTCTTGATACAATACCAGATTCCAGAATTTTCACTATCAACAAAGAAAGAGAACTAATCCTTGCAAAAGAACCACTTCATTTTTATGAACCTTCAATGACAGGTTTAGACTGTGGACTTTCATTCGGTAAAGAATTATTAAAAAACATACCTGACAGTATTTCAGTATTAATTGTACCTGCAGCGGTTGGCGGTAGTTCAATTAGTCAATGGATAAATGATTCGACATTTAGAAACGTTACATTGTTGACTAACTTCAAAGAGAAGATTGAAATCGGGAAAAAATACGGAACAATAAAAGGATTACTTTGGCACCAAGGAGAAAATGATGCAACCGCACAGGAGACAGTCGAAATATATAATACGCAACTTCAAATATTATTTACCCTTTTTAGAAACTCAATTGACAATAGCGAATTGCCAATAATAATTGGAGAATTAGGTTCTTTTTCAAAGACGGATGATAATTGGCAAGCAATAAACTCAAAAATTGAAGAATATGTTAAAACCGACCCAAATTCATATTTGATAAAGACGAATGATTTGAAAGATAAAGGAGATAAAGTCCACTTTGACTCAGAAGGACAAAGGGAAATAGGGAAACGATTTGCTGAAAAATATATTAAAATTAAAGAAAAGCCAGTCCATAACAGCGTGTATAAGAAATAGCGGGTTTAGTGCAAAATCAAAGGTCAGTGCTTTTAATAAAAGTCAGTGCCAAACTGAAAGTGAAGTGCTTATTAATCCGCTACTTCTCATACACGCAAACCGTTGGGCACAATGCAAAACGCAACCCTGTACTGATATTTTCCGTATAATTATTTGGAGGTACGGATATTTTCCGTATTTTTGTAAAAATATTGAATTATGGAAGCATTTAATCAAGAAAAAGCAAGGTTTGATACAAGGCTATCTAAGGAGCAAAAGCAATTTTTCGAAAGGGCTGCTTTGTTGGGTGGATATCGAACTTTAACAGATTTTATTATTGCAACAGTGCAAAGCAAAGCGAAAGAGATTATTGAGGAAAGAGAAAAAACTATAGCTTCTCAAAGAGATAAAGAAGTTTTCTTTGATGCTTTAGTTAATCCTCCAAAACCAAATAAGAACTTACTTGCTGCTAAGGAGGCATATAACAAATTGATTTCCAAATGAATTATGTAATTATTCCTCTTGATCCTAAGCAGGATAGAAAGGATTTCTCATGTGGTAAAGATTTACTAGACAATTATTTTCATAAACTAGTTAGCCAGGATATAAAAAGAAAACTATCAGTATGTTTCACTCTAATTGACGAAGAATCAAATCATATTGCAGGCTATTATACACTATCCAGCCATAGCATTTCAAACAACTTGATTCCTGACTCATTTCGAAAGAAACTTCCTAAGTCATATTCATCGATCCCAACAATGCTTATAGGAAGATTAGCAATTGATAAAAATTTGCAAGGGAAAGGGATTGGAAAGTTACTGTTAATTGATGCTTTAAAAAGATGTTTTGATACATCCGAAACTATTGGTGCTTTCGCTGTTATTGTTGACCCACTTGATACTGAAGCAGAAAATTTTTATGATAAGTATGGATTTATTAAACTACCTGATAGTGGAAAAATGTTTTTACCAATGAAAACGATAAGATCATTATTTGAATAAAGCACTGTGTACAACCGCGTAGAAAGAGCATGCCTTGTGATATTTTGTTAAGTTGCTGGAAAGTTGTT
>CAYPSX010000252.1:0-5249 GCA_964413185.1 uncultured Bacteroidales bacterium | reverse complement strand
CCTCGTGGTGGATTGGCATTTTGTGGATATCCTCGGTTTTTGTAGTTAGTTATTTCACCATACGATATATTCTTAACCATTTTATTTACGATAAAATTAAACCTATTTATAAGTCGATACATGAAACAAATTTAAAAAATAAGCTTTCGAACAAACAAAAAGACCCGGGCGATATTATTTCAAAGGTAAAAAATGAAGTTACGACATATAGTGAGAACAAAAAAGAAGAGATTAAAAAGCTGAAGGAGATGGAGCGCTACAGGAAAGAGTTTCTGGGCAATGTTTCGCACGAGTTAAAAACACCCATCTTCAATATTCAGGGTTATGTACTTACCTTACTTGAAGGAGGAATTGATGATCCGAACATCAACACATTATATCTTGAACGCACGGAAAAGAGCATCAACCGGATGATTTCAATTGTTGAAGACCTTGAGACCATTACCCGGCTGGAAGCTGGTGAGTTAGAACTTAATTATGTAAATTTCGACATCGTTGAACTGGTCAAAGACGTTTTTGAAATGCATCACATGAGGGCAAAGGAAAAAAAGATTTCACTCAATTTTGGTTCCGGGGCCGATAAAAAACACAAGGTAAATGCCGATAAAAAGCGTATATTTGAAGTAGTATCGAACCTGGTTATAAACGCCATGAAATATGGAAGACCCAAAGGGTTTATCCGGGCGAGTTTTTACGATATGGACACGTATTTTCTTGTTGAAATTAAGGACGACGGCATTGGAATTTCGCCGGAAAACCTGCCACGCATATTCGAACGTTTTTACCGGGTAGATAAGAGCCGCTCACGCGAAGAAGGCGGCACCGGGCTTGGGCTATCTATTGTAAAACACATTATTGATGCACACAACCAAAACATTACGGTTAAATCTGACCTTGATAAAGGAACAACCTTCTCTTTTACATTGAATAAAACTTCAAAATAAAAAATCATGGCTGAAAACGAAAACAAAAAAATTCTATTGGTTGATGATGAAACCGACATATTGGAATTCATCAGTTATAACCTGAAAAAAGAGGGTTACGAGGTAAGTACCAGCTCAAACGGGAAAGATGCAATAAAAAAAGCTGTTGATTTGCAACCCCACCTCATCATTCTGGATGTGATGATGCCGGAAATGGATGGAATTGAAACCTGCACCCAACTTAGGGAAATTCAAGACCTGAATAACACAATTATAGCTTTTCTGACAGCCAGAGGTGAAGATTATTCGCAAATAGCCGGCTTTGAAGCTGGTGGCGACGATTACATAACCAAACCCATCAAACCCAAAGTACTTGTTAGCAGGGTAAAAGCATTGCTTAAACGATATAAAGGCCTGGGCGTCTATAAAGAAGGCTCGAACGAAAATTTGATTGAAATTGGCAACCTGGTCATTGATAAAGAAAAATACATTGTGGTGAATGACGGCGAAGAGCTGGTACTGCCCAGGAAAGAATTTGAACTCCTTACATTGTTAGCTTCTAAAAAAAACAAGGTGTTTACACGCGATGAGATTTATTCTGCAGTGTGGGGCGATAATATCATTGTTGGCGACCGTACCATTGATGTACATATCCGTAAATTGCGGGAAAAAATTGGCAATGAGCATATTAAAACCATCAAAGGTGTGGGTTATAAATTTGTGGAATAAAGTTGCTCAATTTTTCCTTTACAAATACTGTTTTACTTTTTCTGAAGAAATACCTGCTGAAACATGACAAATAACATATACCGGCAGCAGGGTTTTGCCTTATATTTGCCCCACGAATTCAAACTTAAATATTGAATAAGATGAAGCCATTGTTTCAACTCAAGAATATCAGCTTTGTAGTAAAAAGGCGGTATGAAGCGTTCATTTTCCTACTCGTGTTTTTTGTGTTTTTCGGGGTGCTCGGGCACAAAATGGGCACCGCAAACATGTTGAATACGATAATGAACACAGCATGGGACTTATTAATGAACACCGTATTTTTCATTATGGGAATTACCGTTTTAAGTGGTGCACTGGGTCGGTTGATGATTGAATTTGGCGTGGTTCGGCTGTTGGAATTTATGCTCAAACCCTTTATGCGCCCAATATTCAACTTGCCCGGCGTTGCGGCATTGGCAGGTTTAATGACATTTTTCTCCGACAATCCGGCTATTATAAGTCTGGCCAACGACAAAAACTTCAAAAAATATTTTTACGAATACGAACTGGTATCGCTTGCCAATTTCGGGACAGCCTTTGGCATGGGTTTAATTGTGCTTACGTTTATGGCCGGACTTGGATTTTTTGGCCCGGCGCTGGTCGGTCTATTTGGAGCTATTATTGGAGCCATTATTAGTACGCGGTTGATGCAAAGGCTCATTTGCAACAAAATTGAGTGCAAAACCACAGAAAATAAGCAAGGCGAGGATGATAAAATTCGTTTCCGCAGCGAAGGCGGCACGTTCTTACGCTTTCTAAATGCTTTGCTCGATGGCGGAAAATCGGGAGTAGACCTGGGTTTGGCAATAATACCCGGCGTTCTTATAATTAGTACAATGGTGATGATTGTAACTTTTGGCCCCAAAGACCCGAGCATTGGCTACCAGGGACTTGCCTACGAAGGCGTTCCAATTTTGCCCAAACTGGCCGGATACATTAACGGCGTATTTGAGTTTCTTTTCGGATTTAAAAGCCCGGAGCTGATTGCATTCCCTATTACTGCACTTGGCGCTGTGGGAGCTGCACTTTCTTTGGTTAAAGCCTTTTTGGCAGAAGGACTTATTACAGGAAACGTAATTGCCGTGTTTACTGCAATGGGCATGACCTGGAGCGGTTACCTGAGCACCCACACAGCCATGCTCGACACGCTCGGACATCGCGCGTTGACATCAAAAGCGCTGCTGGCGCACACAATTGGAGGAATTGTAGCCGGTGTGGTTGCTAATTATACGTTTAAGTTGATAGTTTATATTGGGGTGATGTAGGTTTCAAGTCCCGAAAAACACAAATTTTCAATTTGTTTGTTTTTCGTGGATGCTCGAAAAATTACAAAAATCAAAGATTTTTTATTTTTCGGCATTTCAGGTTTCAGGTTTCAAGTTTCAGGTTTCAGGTTGAAGGTTGCAGGTTTCAAGTTGCAATTCACTTCATTGTCGCCCTTTGGAATGTTCCATCTGAGTGTTACTCAACAATCTGGATACTATCGAGGTACCATTGGTTGTTTTTCAAGATAAAAAAACGCTTTTGCATGTAGCTTCCGCGCGGGACAACCAGCCATTCAATTATTTTATTTTCTATTGTATCAAGTTGCATAGAATAAGACGAGGGGAGCTGGTCAATTCCTTTGATCGTTCCTGACAAATCATTAGGAGTGTATTCTTTAAGCCCGTGCCCTGTTTCATCATTCTCGGGATCTACTCTTTGGTTGGTGTTGATATAGATACTAAGTGGAAAATTGATGCGACTGTATTGAAAAGTACTGTCACGATAAAATTTTTTTTGAAATTTATGAAAGTTCTCTTCTTCCGTAATCTCATGATGTGTAGCACAGCTCAAAAAAACGGATATAATCAGTAAAAACCGGATGCTTATTTTTAATCTTTCCATTGGTATTTTTTTTAATTAACCACCCATGCTATGTAACTGTGAGTTCTATGCCCATATCAGACAGGCTTGTTTGTATTTTCTCATCAATACCTGAATCAGTTATAATCTGATCGATTTCGTCCAGGCCACAAATGCGACCAAAACCTTTGCGTCCAAATTTACTACTATCAGCCAATACGATGGTTTTCTGCGCAGCGTTTAACATTGCTTTGTTGAGGGAGGCTTCCATTAGACTTGTAGTGGTAAGCCCGTAATCGAGATCTATTCCATCGACACCGAGGAAAAGTTTGGTACAGGTAAAATCTGCCAGAATCTTTTCGCCAATAGGACCAATAACGGAAGAAGAACTTTTTCGAACCGTGCCGCCCAGCTGGATGACTTCAATATTGGGATTTTCGGAAAGTACAAGTGCATTTTTTAACGAGGCGGTTAATACGGTAATTCCGCTGGTGTGTTTAATTTGATTGGCAAATTCTGTAACCGACGTGCCCGATGCCAAAATAATGCTGTCGTTTGGTTCTATTGTCATTGCTGCTGCATTAGCTATGCGCGATTTTTCGGCAGTGTGTATTTTTTCTTTTTCGGTTACGCTCTGCTCAACTACATAAGGATTGCCCGGAATAGCCTCACCATGTGAGCGAAACAATAACTTTTTATCTTCTAAAAGTTTCAAATCCTTTCTAATTGTTACTGCCGAAACTTCAAAAAGTTTACTTAATTCAGAAACTGAAACTGAACCATCAGCCTTTAACTTTTCCAATATTTGCTGATGTCTTACTGCTATATTAGTGCTCATCGGATTTAAAATTTACGTTAAAAGTATGAAAAATCATTCAACCAACGAAATTTCGCCAAGCTTCGTTTTATTTCATTTTCATTTTACACATTATAATTCGCGGCGAAAATTTACAAATTAGATGCTTGAAAAAGTATATCCATACAACAAATACAAAAACCGCAGCGTGATGATATAGCGCGAATTAATAATAAAATGAGATTTTTTCGAAAAATAACCGTACTCACACTGCGACAGCATAAATAAATTTCGTTTTGTTTCGTTTTATTTCAAAATGTTTCTATATTTACAAAAAATTATGAATTGCACTTAAATTCGATTGATATGAACAGGGGAAAAATGCTACAAGAACTCACTCAATCGCCTAAATTACACGATTTTATCGTTATAGGCGGGGGAGCAACCGGTGTAGGAATAGCGCTTGAAGCCGCTGCACGAGGTTATTCCGTTGTCTTGCTTGAAAAATCTGATTTCACAAAATCAACATCAAGTAAAAGTACCAAATTGGTACACGGTGGCGTGCGATACCTGGCGCAAGGCGATATTGCGTTGGTGCGCGAAGCAGTTGTAGAAAGAGGGCTGCTCACACAAAATGCGCCGCACCTGGTAAAAAGTCAAACGTTTATTATTCCGACCCAAAGCTGGTTCGATGAGCTTATGTACACGGTAGGCCTGACTTTTTATGACTTACTCGCCGGAAAATTTGGTTTGGGAAGATCAAAACGCATTTCGAAAAAGAAAACGTTGAACAGAATTTCGACCATCAACCCCAAAAAAATAACCGCCGGAGTGGAGTACCTTGACGGCCAATTTGACGACTCGCGACTGGCCATCAATACATTACAAACTGCTGCCGAAATGGGCGCTATTGCGCT
>CAYPSX010000251.1:0-5291 GCA_964413185.1 uncultured Bacteroidales bacterium | reverse complement strand
AATCCCGTCTCCCGCTCAACCTTTCAAGCGACATTTATTGTCGCTTTTTTTGTTTAAACTTGTTTGCAAGCGGCTGGCCGCGGGTGCCGAAAAACTAAAAATCTTTGATTTTGTCGTTTTTCGCGCATTCTCGAAACAGTTACAAAATCGCAGATTTTGACTGTTTCGGAATTTGAATCCCGTCTCCCGCTCAACCTTTCAAGCGACATTTATTGTCGCTTTTTTTGTTTCCTAAAATTTATACCCGATCTTAACCCAATATGTTGGTTTTTCCAATGCCGGTGCCCCGTCTGATAGTGAGGTATCACCTGCATTACTGTTCATTGGATAAGGTTCTTTTTGCCCCAGTATATTTTTTACAGTAAAATTGCACTGAAAATGCTCTCCAACATCCATCAAACCACTCAAATTTAAAATGTGATTGCCTTCTACTTCCTGATCTCGCGGAGAATACCAGGTATAATAGTATAAATAATTGGCTGCAACTGCGAATTTCTTCGTAATATCATACGTGAGGTTTACCCGTGTCACATTTTCCGGATAGGCTTTAAAATTATCCTTATCGGTAATGTACATACTTCCGCGTTGCTGCTCATCAGCATTCAATAATTTCACAATGGAATGGCTTGCCATGAGACTTAACATTTCTTGTTTGTATGTGAGAGAAAATTCACCACCCAACTGCTGAATTGCTCCTTCTGTATTTTTGAAATACCAATAGCCATTCCAACTGCCGGGTACATCGGTTCCAATGTCAGGCATCGTGTAATTATCGGCATCTGCCCAAATTACGCCTACATCTATCACATTCTCGATTTTATTATAAAACCCGACACCACTAATACTAAGAAAATCAAATGGGCGATAATCAAATGCCAGTTCTATACTTTGCATTTTTTCAGGATTAACATCGTCAAGGTCGCCATAAGTTTCTCCATTGAGAAGCGTATCGATGATTGGAATATTAGCTTCGTCTACCTGGTCATAGTTATCTGCTTTCAAAAAGCCATCCTGCCTGTAGCCGCCGCCATAATGCAGGCCTACGGCACCCCGAAAACCAGCCTGATACGATACGCGAAAATCCAGTTCAGGCAGCACACTGATCAAAGCGCCAACGCGTGGCGAAATATTGTTTCCCCAGAATGGATGCATATCAAATCGTAGTGCGCCAAAAACATCAATATTATCGTTAATGCTGTAGAAATCTTCCAGAAAAGCACTAAAAATCATATAGTTGTCTTCGTAGCCCATTGTATTGTATAAATTGGCAGAATCTAAGCGGGCTAAATTGCTCACTGTATCCACAAAAGCCTGGTCATACACATTTAACAGGAAATTGTTTCCGCTAAAGTTTTCTTTTCCAAAAGCAAAAAAACGTGTTTCGACGCCAATTGCCATGCGGTTTTTTGGAATCAGGTTCAGATTTGACACCAGCTTCATACCTCTCCTGTCTTCACGGGTTCCTCCCATTACAGGTCCATCTACAGATGCTAATGAATAGTTATCAACAGCAAAATCAGAACTAAGTTTAAAGCTAAGCTTATCGTTAATTTTGTGCTCATAACCAGCGCTTAAAGACATTAGTTTCTGACCCATGACATTTCTGTCGCGGTAAAAATTATACAAATCGTGCTCGTTATCGGCATACATTAAATTAATGGCCAATCCCTTATAATTCATATTCCCAAGCAACATTGTGTTGTATGAGCGGTGCAACCGTGTGCCAATATCGTGTACCATACCACCTTTATAGCCATCATTATTTTGAGCTGCTGCCCATCCCTCATTTCGTAAGTCCTGACCATTATAATCTGTTCTGGCAAAATAAAAATAGCTATTAAGCTCCTCACTTTGCTGCATTGCTTCTGCGGCAATTTGGCTATAATCATTTTCGCCATAGCCGAGGGTAACTTTCCCGCCATACTCTTTGTCTAACTTCTGCAACGATTTTCCATTTTTCGTTACAACATTTACCACGCCAAGTAAGGCTCCCTGCCCAAGTGTTACTGATCCCGGGCCACGGATAATTTCAATTTTTTCTATATAGCCCAGATTTGTGGAGTTCAACAAAGCTGATGGTGGCCCCCAAAACCATTCGGTGTTCATGTTTTGCCCGTTCAATAGAAAAAGGACTTTTGAATTGTTGTCTGGTGCTAGCCCACGAAACCCGGCAATTACATCATCCTGATCTTCAACAACAAAAAAGCCGGGCACATACGTCATTATTGCTTTAGCCAATGTCCGGGCACCACTTAGCTCCAGTTGTTTTCGTGTTATCGTGGTTACACTGGCTGGTTGTTTATGGCTGCTTTTCACCACATTGGAAGCCACGCTAACTTCCAGTAGTTCTTCAAGTGACATTTCATAAAGCTGCTCTTCAGTTGGTTCTTCCTGTGAAAATGCAATCGTAGAAAAAAATGCCATTAAAAGCATTAAACTGATTGTTCTCATAAGCATAGGTTTTAGTTAATTATTCAAATTCCGATGAAAAATAACGGTTTGTGGTTACAATACAAAAAAAATCCAGTTAAAAAGCACCCGGCAAATATCAGCATTGCAAACTAAAGCCAACTTACCATCTGTTAATCAAATGGTTGAATGGTGATAAAAAAAGACAATAACATTTCTATTTCCCTGAATACAGATTGATAACTTTTAACACTTTTGATTCCATGGGCAAATATCCATCTATCCAATGAATTTCGACACCTTTTCGTTCCATGCGGCGAAACCATGTCATTTGTCGCTTGGCGAACTGATGGATGGCAATATTGAGACGCTCAACCATGGTTTCGTAATCGATTTTACCGGTTAAATACCAGGTTAAAAATTTGTACTCCAAGCCATAAGAAATGAGTTTTTCTGCAGGGACACTGGCCTCAAGCAAATTGCGTACTTCATCAATCATTCCTTCTTCCAAACGCTCATGCAGCCTCTGTGTTATGCGTTTCCTGATTTGGGGTCTGTCAAAAGATGGCGCCACAATCAACGGTTTCATTTCCGGCATTTCTGTTTGCTCAACATCATTTTCGCGATAAAAGGTTTCAATTTCTATAGCACGTATTGCCCGAAGCTTAGTGTCGATATCAGTTTGGTTATGAAGTTTTTTCATTTGAGCAAGCATTGCTGCAAGTTCGGGCAGGCTTTTTTGTTTCAATTCTTCCCTGAGTTCGGGGTTTTGCGGAACATCAACTAATTTATAGCGTTTCACGACTGATTCTATATAAAGACCGGTGCCTCCGCTTAATATGGGTAAGTTTCCGTTCTTTTTTATTT
The DNA here is from genome assembly GCA_964413185.1 of uncultured Bacteroidales bacterium. Classification (GTDB taxonomy): domain Bacteria; phylum Bacteroidota; class Bacteroidia; order Bacteroidales; family Salinivirgaceae; genus Salinivirga. The sequence goes on along the minus strand of CAYPSX010000251.1, from coordinate 2,015 downwards.
TTGTGTAAGCTTCCAAAAAATCGTTCTGAAAACGAAAAACACTGTATGTTTCTCCCGGCTCGCAGATATCTATTCAATGATATGGAATTGACTGACCATTTATTTCGTAATCGGCCAAATCTTTTCCGGTTCCGATAGACATTCCTTTAAATACCTGTCGGCTGTCTGCACTAATTATTTCGCCCTTGAGTTTGTAAGCTAAATTTGCAGCCAATGAGGTTTTACCTGTTGCCGTAATGCCTGTAACTATGATGAAATCGTACCGGGATGTGTTCATTTTTATTCAATTTTCACAAATATATAACCTCTGAAAAGAATTAACCCCCTTAAAAAGTTTTTATCAGCAAAAAATCTATTTTAAACTGGCTCTGTTGAAAAATAGTTTTAAAAGAGACTAAAAATATTACATTTGCATCCACTTTTTGGCTTTGTCTGGTAATAATAGTTATTTTAGTTTTTTCTAAATTTCTTTGGTCGACCATCTGATCAATTATTAGGCAAAACTATTTAATTTTAAACCTGAAATTCTTAAAACACCAGTCAATTTTTATTCATTATGAGCAAGTTTTCACCTACAGATATAGTTTTCATCATTAACCCTAATTCAGGCAGCAAAAATACCAGGCAAATTTCTTTCCGGATAAAACAATTAAAACCAGATTGTGATGTTTTTATTACAAACTCCATGATGGAGTTTGACCATTTAATGGAATCGAAATTATCAGAATATTCTGTTTTCGTGGTTGCTGGTGGAGATGGAACCGTGAACCAGGCTGCCCGGTTTTTTGCAAAAAAAAGGAAAGGTATTTTAGCAATTTACCCAACTGGGTCGGGTAATGGTTTTGCACGCGAACTGGGGTTTAAAAAGAAATTAGATGAATTATTTGAAGACATTGAAAGAGGAGATATTATTCATACGGATTTACTTTCAGTTAACGGGGATATCTGCACTAATGTAGCAGGTGTTGGATTCGATGCTCATATAGCACATGCTTTTCAGGACGGAAAAACAAGAGGCCTGTTCTCATACATAATACATATCCTCAATTCTGTACTAACGTTCAAGCGTTTTGAAGCTAAAATTGTATACAACTCAAGAAAAATCAATGGTAAGTATACGCTCATTTCAATAGCCAACACAGCACAGTATGGAAACAATGCTCGTATTGCTCCCCAAGCTAAACCCAATGATAAATTAATTGATGCTGCTTTGGTTAAGCATATCCCCTTCTGGAAACTACCGGGCTTTGTTTTTCGCTTAATGACAAGCCGACTAAAGCCGAATAAACAAATAGAATTTATTCAAACCAACTCCGATATAAAGATTATTACTAATTACCCAAAATTACATATCGACGGAGATCCCAAGCCTTGCGATGGAACACTCAATATTTCACTTTACGATTGGAAGCTTAAGCTTATCAAAACACGCTATAATAAATTATAAAAGAACACCATTTTTCAACGATAAAAATGATCGTTTGGGAGAATATAGTTGGCCTATCATTCGTAATAATCTCATCCCGGTATTAAACAATACACTTACAACTTACTGACAAACAACACAAAACACTCAGATAAACAGAAGTAAACTGCACAAACCGTACTGTCAAATACTTTTCTGAAACTTTCCTCTTTTTTTTGTGATTTTATTTTGTAATCATGTTTTTTCTGCATAACTTATGTAAAATTTTCGATTATGAACCAGGTCGTATCCAAACTTTATGTTTTGCTCGAAAAACATGCCCTCGTCAATGACGAAGTATCGGGATTTCGGTTCTTAAATTCATCAGAATCTGCCGGGGAGCGGCAATTATTTTATGCCGACCTGGAAGAACACTTTAGTTTGCAAATGAACAGTGATGAGCGAAAAGGTATCAGGAACCTCCCTCAACTAATCCGTTTTTTGTTAAAATCAAAGTCGGCTTTCCAGGCCTAGTATTGATCTTTCCATTTTCACCTGCGTTAAAAAATGTTTACAGAACGCTGCTATGCGCACATTTTTTGCCTTGCTA
>CAYPSX010000250.1:0-5434 GCA_964413185.1 uncultured Bacteroidales bacterium | reverse complement strand
AAGTAAATATAATATAAGCTTGGAATAGTTTGATTGGATGTTTTTTTTTTTAATTAGGTTTAAAACACCAGCATATAACAAAGGCGAGTGGGAAAAAGGCGCTTGCGGCGGATTTGAAGTACGATAAGTCAATTTAGCTTTATAAATCTTGAAATGTTTGTACAGGTAATCCTTTCTCCCACCAGCCAAACCGTTACCAACAAGCCGAAGAAACGAACTACGATAATGAAAATTTTGCTGCAAGATAATAATAAGATGATTGGCCAACCCACATTTGGCACATTTGCAAGCTTCAACACACAGGCTGATGCTTCAGCTTGCAAAAGAGCCAATTTTTTGCCAACCCGCACGGGAGACAGTAACAGAATTTGTATCTTGCAAAATTGAAGAGCTGTATAACTGTTGAATTTTATGCCGGATAACATCAACCAAAATCCTGAACAAATTGCAAGAGACCGCATTGATAAGATGCTGACAGATTCCGGGTGGATTGTGCAGTCTAAAAACACGGTTGATTTATCGGCAGGCAAAGGAATAGCAGTTAGAGAATACCAAACAGATGTTGGCCCGGCAGATTATGCACTGTTTTTCGACCGCAAACCTGTTGGAATCATCGAGGCGAAACGAGAAGAAGAGGGACACAGGCTCACCGTTGTCGAAGAACAATCGAAAGATTATGCAAACGCAAAACTCAAATACTTAAAAAACGACGCGCTTCCCTTTGTTTATGAAAGTACCGGTGTTATTACCCGTTTTACCGATTTCAGGGACCCAAAACCACGAGGCAGAAATGTTTTCAATTTCCATAAACCGGAGACCATTGGCGAATGGATAAAAAAAGGGGGTAGTCTTAGAACAAGAATTTTAAATCTACCAAAACTTGGCCCCACAGGTCTGCGTCCTGCACAAATTGTTGCCATTGATAATCTGGAGCAATCTTTTAGAAACAACCGACCCAAAGCACTCATTCAAATGGCAACGGGCGCCGGAAAAACATTTGCTGCAGCAACTTTTATCTATCGCTTACTGAAATTTGTCGATGCCAAACGAATTTTATTTTTGGTAGATACCAAAAACCTCGGTGAACAGGCAGAGCAGGAATTTATGACATTCCAGCCAACCGATGATAACCGTAAATTCACCGAATTGTATAATGTTCAACGGTTATCATCAAGCTATATCGCTTCAGATAGCCAGGTTTGCATTTCAACCATTCAGCGGTTGTATTTTATTTTAAAAGGCGAAGAATTAGAAGAGAGCGCAGAAGAAGCAAATCCCAACGAAAGCACCTGGATGCAGCAACAACTGAATAAAAAACAGCCTGTACCCGTTGAATATTCAGCAAAAGTGCCCATTGAACAGTTTGATTTTATTGTGGTGGATGAATGTCACCGCTCAATTTACAACCTGTGGAAACAGGTGTTGGATTATTTCGATGCCTTTTTGATTGGATTGACAGCCACTCCCGACAAACGGACTTTTGGTTTTTTTAATGAAAACGTGGTGAGCCAATACACCTACGAAGAATCGGTTACCGATGGCGTAAATGTGCCTTATGATGTGTATTCCATCGAAACCGACATAAGTAAAAAAGGCGAAGTTGTAAAAGCAGGCTGGTTTGTCGACCGCAGGGATAAACTAACGCGCAAAAAAAGATGGCAACAAGAGGATGAGGATACTGAATACAACCGAAACGATTTGGATAAAAAGGTGGTAAACCCCAGCCAAATCAGGAATATCATAAAAGAATACAAACGGGCATTAAAAACGGAGATTTTCACCAACCGCTTTGATGAAAACGGAGATTATGAAGTGCCAAAAACACTCGTTTTTGCTAAAACCGACAGCCACGCCGATGACATTATAAAAATCATCAGGGAAGAGTTTAACGAGGGCAATGATTTTTGCAAAAAGGTAACTTATAAAATAAACGAAGACCCGAAATCGGTCTTAAACCGCTTTCGAAATTCTTATTATCCACGAATTGCCGTAACGGTTGACATGATTGCCACGGGAACAGATGTAAAACCCCTGGAAGTATTGCTTTTTATGCGCGATGTGAATAGTGTCAACTATTTTGAGCAGATGAAAGGCCGGGGAACACGTACAATCGACAAAGATAAACTTTTGCAGGTTACCCGCATGGCCAACAGCAAAACCCATTTTGTGATTGTAGATGCTATTGGCGCAACCCAATCAAAGAAAACAGACAGCCGCCCGTTGGAGCGTAAACCTTCTGTTGATATGAAAGATTTGTTGGGCGCAATAACCATGGGCGTAGAAGATGAAGACTTGTTTTTGTCTTTATCGAACCGGCTAATCCGGCTGGAAAAGCAAATAACGGACAAGGAAAAAGACAAACTGCTGGAATACACAGGCGGTAAAAACCTGAAGCAAATCACCAGGGAGCTGATTACGGCTTTTGATCCGGACGCAATCGAAAAGAACGCACAGGAAAAGATTGAAAAAGTACCTGTTCAGGATAGAACACCAGCCCAAGCAGATGAAGCCAAAAAAGAAGCGCAGCAAAAGTTAATCAAACAGGCTGCAAGCACCTTTAATGGCGAACTCAACGAATATTTGGAAAATGTGCGCAAAGAACACGACCAAATCATTGACCACGTGAATACTGATACCGTTACAAAATCGGAGTGGGGTTCGTTTTCGGTTGATAAAGCCAAAGAAACCATAAAAGATTTTTCGGAATACCTCGAAAAACACAAAGATGAAATAAAAGCACTGAGCATTTTTTATAATCAGCCCTATAACCGCCGCAACATTACGTTTAACATGATTAAAGAAGTAATGGAAAAGCTAAAGCTGGAAAAACCACTGCTGGCACCTCATTACGTATGGGATGCTTACAGCACCGTTGAGAAAATTCATGAATTTAACCGGCCAAAGGACGAATTAACTACTTTGGTTTCCCTGATACGGCGTGTTTGCGGTATTGATAAGAAATTAAAACCTTTTGACAAAACCATAAACGAAAATTTCCAAAACTGGATTTTCAAACAAAACGCCGGCCAGCACAACCGTTTCACAAAAGAACAAACAGAATGGTTACGCATGATTAAAGACCATGTAGTGAGTTCCTATCATATCGAAATAGACGATTTAGATTACACACCTTTTGATGCACAGGGCGGGCGGGGCAAAATGTATCAATTATTCGGAAAAGAAATGGAAGATATTATTTACGAAATGAATAAAGAATTGGTGGCGTAATGTCATAATCAGAAGCAAGATTATTATTTTTTAAAACTTCCCCGTTCAACTTTGTCCTGAATTCTTGTAAAATGGATCGATAGTTTCATTACAAACAGGTAAATACCGTAGTCGCTGAGTGAAAATATCCTGGTTGTTTTTAAATGCTGCTGTTCAATATAATTATTGGGACAATTGAAAACCCTGTCTAAAAACACAATAGAATCCTTCAGGTTTCCATATTGTGGCAAATAAAAAATTTGTGTAACCTCTTGATTTTTTATTGCTGTAATGTGATCATTAATTTGGGTCGGTTTTTTTGATGAGTTTTTCAAGAGAGCAGCTCTGTATTTTTCAAGATCAAATATTGGTGCGTAAACGATTTGTGACGGGAAGTTTCGTTTGTTTTCAGGGTCGATATCACATGTGTTTGAGAAAATGATTGATGGTATTGGCTTTGATTCTTTTTTTGGGTAATGATATACGGGCATATTTTTTATCCCATCACCTTGGTATACAACGAAAGTATTTTTAAGGAAATTTGTATAAAGCCCCTCATCTATGTTTCCGGGAAAGTCTTTTAATCCCTCAAACAATTTTTTTTCAGATTCTGCTGATAGGTACTTTGGAAGGTATATTTTAATATCTTCCAATTTCATACAAGATCCCAAAAATTATCGTTAACGATATCGACAAACTCACTATCAATATCTTTTGTGTTTTCTGATATTTTATTGGCAAAGTCAATTATGGCTTGTTCCCTGTTAAGACTTTCGTTACCTATAGAATATTCTGATGTGGTGTTAAATGCTTCTTCTCTCCAGTCCATAGTGTGTATATCGGTATTTGAGTTGTAGTTGTTTTCAGGTATATCTTCATCCGCACTATAAGGCAAAAATATTACAGAAGAACTTAGCGTAGCTGCTATAACCAGATTAGTAACTGTTGTGTTTGATCTTGGAGCCATAGTTTAGTATTTTGGATTAAGAGATGCTAAGAATTCTTTTTTTAATAGTGTAAAAAATAACTCTTTCTCTTTTTCATGTGCTTCTTCGATTATTTTTTCCATTTTAGAAAAGAAATCGTCTACAGGTTCTTTGTAAAAAGTATCTATATCAATTACTGAGCCAGTCATGTTTTTATGCTCTGTATTATTGGCAATTTGCAGAGTGCTTGTATAGGCTTCTTGTTCTATTTCCGTACGAATAACTGTATTCTGGGTTAATGATCCGAATTTATCATTTTTTAATTGAACGTCAATTTTTGGATAAATGTCAAATTGAAAGAAATTAATATAACGTAATCCAATTCTTATTACTTTTTTGATAATGTTTAACTCGTTTATTTTATTCAACAGGTTGAATATTTTATTGGAAAATTGTTGCCATCCAACGTAGTTTGGAAATGAGCTAATAGTAATTACATCAGGTCCAATTTGTAAAACAAAATCATTGCTGGTCAACCTATAATATGGTTTGAATTTAAAATTACGATCTGTAGCTCTTACATGATCTGGTAATTGCATTATAGGCAGTTTTTCAACATTCGAAAATTCCTCCCTTATTATATTAAAAATAATACCAAATACAGCATCTGGTGCCGTGCTGGACTCGAATCTTATTTCGAGTAAAGCATCGATAATTGGACAAGGTGTTATGTTATTTGGAATCTTCATAGTTTTATATACAAATGTAAAGTAAACAACTTACTTATCAAGTATTGTAACGCAAATTATTTACTTTTGGTTTATATTGTATAAAGTATAATTTGAAATTCTAAATTTGTATCTCATTTAATAATAAAGACCGTTTTACGCAATTATGCAAACCCAAAACAGAGCAAATTTCGATAAACTGGCAAGCAATCAACCCTCCGGCTGGTTAGAAAAAGCACAATGGCGTGTTGAAAATGACGACTGGTTGAAAAAATCGGCCATGATTGCCATACGCATTTTGTGTGAGATTCGCAGACAAAAGCCAATTAACGGCATGTCGCAAAAGAAACTGGCAGCGGCCATGGACGTGACACCCCAATATGTAAATAAAATTGTAAAAGGCGGGGAAAACCTCTCTTTGCAAACCATTTCCAAAATCGAAAACGTGCTGGGTATTGCTTTAGTGGATATTCCGGGCGAAAATCAGGCACAAAAAACGACGAAACAAAAATGAACGATATGAGAGAGGATTGGGAAAATATTTTATACAAAGATGCTGTTTTTAAAGTTTCT
>CAYPSX010000249.1:0-5460 GCA_964413185.1 uncultured Bacteroidales bacterium | reverse complement strand
ATTCATTCCGATAAATGTTTCTCAAAAAGCAATTGCCAATATTCGAAAAAAAACAATTTTCGATAAGCTCAAGTTGCCCAACTTACGAAAAACAGGAAAATTCAATAATAAAAAATTAGACCGTAAACTGATGATATCGGGAGATCAAATAGAAAAAACCATAAAAATAATTGGCGACACGAAAATTCAACATGAAATATACGACTTCATGAAAAAGAACCCGGTATACAGAGTCGTAATCAATGATTTTGACATGAGCTACATACCAGAACTTAAATCTACTTCATACCTTGGGTTAGTTCGCGCATACTGGGAGTTAGACCCAGAAAAAATCGAATACCTTTTCAACGAGATAAAGCAATTTGAAAAACATCTGTAAAAATGGAACAAAAGAAATCTGAATTTGCTGAAAAACAGGTTACAAATTATTAAACAGGAGTGGCCTTTTTAATCTACTGAGAGATATTCACAAAAGATTAACATTTTTTTAATTTTCATTGGGGTGTATTTACAGAACAAAACCAACAATTGGGTTGTTGAATAAAAGAAACATAAAATATACCTGCAAATGAAGCGACTAAATCTAACAATCAACGAAAAAAAGGAACTTAGCCGCCGGGAGATTAGAAGAATTGCCGATAAGCTTGGCAAGCCGCCAACAAAAATCGAATATAAAGCCCAGGAAGACGCGAAAATTTCTTACGGGCAAATCGTCTATCTTTACGGAACATGGAACGCAGCCGTTCATGATGCTGGGTTACCAATAAACTTATACCGGTTGCCGCCAACAAATGAAATTTCAAAAGAAGAACTGGTCAAAGAGTTCATTAAGGCAGCCAATGCCGAAGGTAAAATGCCATCGTTCAGGTTATTTAGAAAGCACAGTGAGCTTTCACTGACACCTTTCATCAGGCATTTTAAATCGTGGAACAGTGTTAAACAATATGTTTACGATAATTACCGGGAAGAATTACGTTTTGCACCGCCAAAAATATTGCCAAAACGAAAAAGAAGAAGCAAACAAAATCAATAAACGAGCAGAAGTGAGGATAATGCAATTACAGTATTCTTTTTTTTCATGAGTTAGAGGTGTATCCGTTGATGCACCTCTTTTTTATTCATAAAATCCATTGGCTGGCATTTCGGCGGAATATAACCGAATAAACATTTCATTGTGACAGGGATGTTTTGCAGAATCTCCCCGGCATTGACGAAACTGCCCAAAATTCAAATTTCAATATTGGTAAATACAAAAGGTTTTTGTAATTTAAAAAACTAATTTTATCATATGAACATACTTGTACTGGATGGAACACCGACCAACAACCATACAACATTTAGCTCCAAATTGGATCTGCATTTAGCATCACTTGAACCTGATACTAATTTTAAAGTAATGAAAATCAGCGAACTCAAACTGGCTTTTTGCAACGGATGCTTTAATTGCTGGTGGAGAACACCCGGGGTTTGCAATATCAGGGACGATATCGACCTGGTAACTGAAGCAGTAATGAAAGCTGACCGCCTGCTGTTTGCTTCTCCAATGATTCACGGTTTCCCCTCCTCGCTGCTCAAAAAAGTTCAAGATCGTTTAATCCCTTTATTATTGCCATATATTGATCTTGTTGATGGCGAGTGCCACCACCAAAAAAGGTATGAGCATTATCCTGAAATTGAACTTTTTTTTGGCAAGGAAGAAGATATAACTCCTGAGGATGAACATATTGTTTCGGATATTTACCGTCGGCTGGCCATTAACTTTCACAGCAAAATAGTAAAAACCCAATTTGTTTGAATATGGAAAACAATCAAGACCTTATCATTATTGGTTCGCCACGCGGAAAAGGCAGCAACTCATGGTTCCTGGCACAAATATTTATTCGCGGCGCCGGAATGATAAAAACATACGATCCAAATGTTATATTTTTAAGCCATTACAAAAAATTCAACCATCATATAGAAGCCTTCAAACGAGCAAAAAGAATCCTTTGGTTTTTTCCGGTATACACCGACGCCATGCCCGCAATGGTAAAGTATTTTCTTGAAAACCTCGCAAAAAATGATTTTGCGAACAAAGAAATGGGATTTTTCATTATTTCCGGCTTTCCCGAAGCCCGGCACGGCATGTATATTGAGCGCTACTTCATCAATCTTACAAAAAAATACAACGCACAACTTATTGGCTCAGTAATAAAAGGCGGCATGGAAGGTGTTTCTATGCAACCCAAATGGATGACGAGAAAAGTAAGAAAACAAGTAAAGCGGCTTGGTTACAATTTTGCCAGAACAGGGAAACTGGATGCTGCTATTTCAAAAAAAATGCGTAAAATGGTAGATTTGCCCAAATTTGCGACCTTCATGCTCAACATTATGCAAAAAATTGGGTTGACAAACATGTACTGGAACAAAAACCTGAAGCGAAACAATGCTTTCCACAGACGCTTTGATAAACCTTTTGCCCGAATATAACCTATCGAACAAACTCCTTTTAACAAATCCGCTATGGCTAAATTTCAAATCTTGCTCATTTTCATTTTCATCATAAAAATTGCCGGTGCACAAAAAGAAGGTCCGGTAAGTTTTGTGAATCCATTCACAGGCACACAAGATATGGGACACACTTTCCCCGGGGCCACAGTGCCCTTTGGCATGGTGCAACTGAGCCCGGATACAGACACGGTTATGTTTTTCGAAAATGGAGAATACAACAAAAATGTGTACCGCTATTGCGCAGGTTATCAATATAAAGACTCCACCATTGTAGGATTTAGCCACACACACTTCAACGGCACCGGGCACTCCGACCTTGGCGACTTTCTCATTATACCTTTTACCGGCGACCCCAAACTGAATCCCGGCACTGCAGAAAAGCCTGATAAAGGTTATCGCAGCCACTACCGTAAAGAAACAGAATCGGCATCGCCGGGCTACTACACCGTAAAACTCGACGATTACGAAGTAAAAGCCGAACTTACAGCCACACAGCGCGTGGGCATTCATCAATACACTTTCCAGCCCAAACAAAAGCGAAAAATATTGCTGGACCTTTTTCACGGCATCTACAATTATGAGGGCAAAGTCGTTTGGTCATCTATTCGCGTAGAAAATGATACGCTTATCACCGGTTATCGGCAAACACAAGGCTGGGCACGCGATCGCAAGCTGTTTTTCGCCATGAGTTTCTCCGAAAAAATAATGGATTATCGCTTAGTAAACCAAAAGCCGGAAAAATACACCGGTTTTTGGCGAAAATTCAACAATATAGAGCGCTTCCCCGAATGTTCCGGTAAAAAAATCAAGGCCTGGTTTCAATTCAGGGAATCATTAAAACCGATCTATCTTAGCCCAAAAGACTTACGAACCGGACCAGAGCCGCCACCAAAAAACGGACAGCCACTAAAAGTCAAACTTGCCATATCTGCCGTCAGCACCGCAAATGCCATTCAAAACATGCAACAGGAAGCCCCACACTGGAATTTTGAGCAATACAAAGCTGATGCAAAAGAAAAGTGGAACAACGAACTCAGCAAAATTAAAATTGAAGCAAACGAAAATGTAAAAGCTAACTTCTACACAGCCATGTACCACGCTTTCATGAGTCCGGTTGTTTATGAGGATGTTGATGGGCGTTACCGCGGACTCGATCAGCAAATACATGAATCGCAAGGCTTTACAAATCACACAATTTTCTCGCTTTGGGACACGTTCCGGGCGCTCCACCCGCTGCTTACTATTTTGCAACCCGAGCGCACGTCCGATATGGTCAACAGCATGCTGGCCCACCAGCAACAAAGTGCTCACGGCATGTTGCCCATCTGGTCGCACTACAGTAATGAAAACTGGTGCATGACCGGCTACCATGCTGCATCGGTAATCGCCGATGCCATTGTGAAAAAAATTCCCGGCATCGACATCGATACAGCGCTGCACGCCATGAAACGCACGGCCTGGTATCCGAAATACGACCAAAACCAGATTTATCGCATTCGCGGATATGTTCCTTTCGACGATGGACCTTATTCAGTGACCAAAACGTTGGAGTACAGCTACGATGACTGGGCAATTTTACAAGTTGCAAAAATGACCAAACAGAAAAACCTGGCAAGGGCACTTCGTGTAAGAGCAGAAAATTACAAAAATGTATTTGACCGCGAAACCGGTTTGATGCGTCCCAAAATGCACGATAAAACCTGGTACAAAAATTTCGATCCGCTGGCAACGCACGGAATGGGATTCATTGAAGGAAATGCATACACATACACACTCTTCGTTCCTCACGACATACAGGGCCTTGCCTTCCTCAAAGGGGGTGATGAAGCACTGGAACAACACCTCGATACACTTTTTACCATGCCGCTTCCCGAAGAAAAATACGCACAGACAGAAGACATTGCAACTGTAGGAATTATCGGAAACTACATTCACGGTAATGAACCCGGCCATCATGTTCCCTACATGTACAACTACATCGGGAAACCCTGGAAAACCGAAGCCAAAGTACGGCAAATTTTAAGCGAAATGTACAAAGCCACACCCAACGGACTCTGCGGAAATGACGATTGCGGACAAATGTCGGCCTGGTACATTTTCTCTGCACTGGGATTTTACCCGGTTACACCCGGTACAAATCAATACGTATTGGGCTCGCCAAACATTCAAAACGCTAAAATCAACTTAGAAAACGGAAAAACATTCGAAATAGACGTAAAAAACCAGTCGCCCGAAAACATTTATGTACAAAAGGTTACGTACAACGGAAAAATATGGCACAAATTATTCATTACCCACGAGGTGATTACCAGCGGCGGCAAATTAACCTTTACAATGGGGCCTGAACCCAACAAAAAACGCGGCCAACAGCACGGCGACAGGCCATATTCATTGTCCGGAGAACATTAAAACACCATAAATGAAGCTAACACAAAATTTTACTTTAAACGCCTACATCTTTTTCATAATTTTCATACTATGCGCTAACTTTAGTAAAGCACAAAATAAAATTGCAGGTCAGGTTGTTGACATAAATACGCAAAAGCCAATACCCTTCTCAACAATAGAAGTACCGGCACATAAAACAGGTACGATTGCGGATTCGTGCGGCAAATTTCAACTTAAGCTAAAGCCAGAAAGCAAAAAGATGGAAATAATCGTATCTTCTATCGGATACAAAACCCGGAAGATAAAAATAACCTCAGAAAACGATGAATTAAAAGTCAAACTTCAAAAAAAGACATATAAACTTGATGAGATATCAGTAACTCCAAAAGAATATACATTGCAAAAACTTGGAATTGACACTCGTCGTGCCCCATACGAGCTATTTGGAGTAATAGGAGTTCAACACGGAATCTTCATCAAAAACCCGACAAAAAAGCCGGGTTATATTAAAACCGTAAGTGTTTATACAAAAAAACACGGGTTTCCCCAATGCCCCTTTCGTATCAGGGTTTACAAAATGAA
>CAYPSX010000248.1:0-5468 GCA_964413185.1 uncultured Bacteroidales bacterium | reverse complement strand
CAGTATTTTTAAGTGAAGACCCGATCGCGCTGATTTGCAATCAGTGCGCGATGCTCAGATAAAAGATAACGAATTAAAATAGATAAAATAAAGCCTCGTAAGGGGCTTTGTTTTTATAGGGCGGCTATGTTTTTGTTAAATTTGAATTTCTTATTGGTAAGCATTTTATCAATAAGCTTGAAAATAGTTTGTTTATCCTCTTCTTCCAGTGCTAATCCCACATTAATATCAAAATTTAGTGTCCCAATATTGGGAAATTAGCCTGGATATTGGGTTTTGAGTCCCGAACAACTCAAATTTCCAATTTGAGTTGTTTTTCGAGGATGCTCGATAAATTAAAAAAATCAGAGATTTTTTATTTATCGGCATATTGAGTATTAAGTGAGAAAAGTACTTTACAGTTTTGGATGATGGGAAAGATTTCTAAGTACTAAAAAAACTATTTCCGTCCATTTGATTGCCTGATTTGCGTAACTAAATTGTTCTTCTCCGCCAGGGCTTTACAACAGGAGAATCCGCGCACCCTGAACGATATATTAATGAAGGTACTCACGTTATCTTGAAACTAAATGTCAAAATTTATCGTTAAATTTGTAGGAGAATAAAACAATGAAAATAATGGAAGCAAACCAAATTAAACAAGAAATACACGACTTTATAAATCATGCAGACGAGCGTTTTTTGCGATTGGTTCATAGTATGATAGAAAGCGAAAAGACTGAAAATAGTTTTTTTGACACTTCTATTGATGCCATGACTGAAAGAGCAAAGCAATCACTCAAATCCGTTGAGAGTGGTAAAACCAGAAGTATTAATGAATTTAAAAAGGACGTTGAATCTTGGAAAGAGAAGCGAGCTATAGAGTAGAAATTACGGCAGAGGCCGAAATCTACTATTACGAAGTATTAGAATATTTTTACAAGCATCACAGCGAATCCAGTGCAGACAGAAAATCACAGGAACTTATAGATAAAGCAGTTGCCTTGAAGGAGAATCCATTAATCGGCAGAAGCGAAGAAAATTTAAAATTCTTAGGCAAAGGACATCGATACTTGCTTTACTTTTACACCAGAATCAAAGCGATTAAGATTATCTATTTTGTTAATGAGAGTTCGAAAAAAGTATATATTACAGACTTCTTTCCTTGCGAAAGTAACGAAAGTAGAATTAGTACAAGATAGTAAATCCGATCGCGCTGATTTGTAATCAGTGCGCGATGCTCAGATAAAAGATAACGACTTAAAACAGCTAAAAATAAAGCCTCGTAAGGGGCTTTGGTTTTTTTGAGGGCATACCCCGCTACGCCACGACTTCATTGTACACACATCCTATTTACCACCCCGCTACCGCGCAATTTTATTGCATGAATGTGCTAATTACCATGTCATTACAAGCTTAATGAATTAACGCATTCGTCCAAAAAGCGGCACAATTTGAACCGGAAACAGTGGCACAAATCAAATCCTATTGCCAAACTCGCACAATCGAAATCGCAAACCAGCTAAATTACATACATTAAAATGAAACAATATAACTGGAATATACGTTTGTTTTAATATATTTGTACCACAATGGTACACGTTAAATTTTAATGATATGTTAGTAATTAGCAGTAGAGAATTTAGACAAAATCAGAAGCTTTACTTTGAAAAAGCTGATAAAGGAGAGCAAATTATTGTTCAACGAGGAAAAGATAAAGCTTACGCTTTAACTCCTATAAATGAAGATGACGTTTATTTTAATGCTGAAATGATCAGGAAGATAAAACTCAGCGCAGAACAAGCAAAAAATGGTGAAGTGAAAAAGATTACAAGTTCTGAAGAAATAAACGACTTGCTTGGCTTATGAGTTATATTCTGGAATTCACCAAAGTAGCCTTAAAAGATATAGAAAAACACAAAAAGGCCGGAGATAAAGCCGTGCTTAAAAAGATAGCAAAGCTTCTTAACGAAATTAAAGAAAATCCCACACAAGGAACCGGACAGATAGAACTTTTAAAATATGGACTTGCCGGGAAATTTTCTCGCAGGATAAATCATAAACACCGACTTGTCTATTCTATTGAAGAAGAAATCATAACAGTTCATGTCTTAAGCCTTTGGGGTCATTACGGAGATAAATAAACCCCACCACCCGATCGCGCTGATTTGCAATCAGTGCGCGATGCTCAGATAAAAGATAACGACTTAAAACAGCTAAAAATAAAGCCTCGTAAGGGGCTTTGGTTTTTTATAGGGCGGCTATGTTTTTATTAAAGAAGTCTTTGAATTTAGGTTTTGTAAGCATGCAATCAATCATGCGGTACGGGGCTTCTCTCCCCACCGTAATCACACATTGACTCAAAACACAAAATCTAAGGCAAGTCCAATACATGGCCGGACACAAATATGTAAGCTCAACCGAACGGTACAAAGCACTAGAAAAAACGGGTAGTTTTCTTGCTGCCACTAACTAAGAGAATCTTCAGAAAAAACTGGAGGCATACCACCCGCTAAATCAAAAAAGGAATTATATTTGCAACTAAATACAGTTACATGCGTATATGTCAAAAAAGGAAAAGTTAATTGAACGCTTTAACAGCATGCCTTCAGACTTCCATTATGACGAGATGGTTAAACTTCTCGGTTATTACGGATTTAAAGAGGTAAAAAAAGGAAAAACATCAGGATCAAGAGTCAAGTTTATGAACGACCAGAATGTTCCAATAATGATGCACAAACCACACCCAACAGGCATTTTAAAACGCTACCAGTTGAAACAAATTAAAGAGTTACTAGAATTATGAATCATTTAGAATACAAAGGCTACACCGGAACCATTGAGTACAGCAAAGAAGATAATTTGTTGTATGGTAAAGTGCTTGGCATTAAAGGCTTAATTTCTTATGAAGGTCAAACAGGTGCAGAGTTAGAAAATGATTTTCATAGTGCGATTGATGAATATTTAGCTGACTGTAAAGAGCAAGAAATAAAACCGGAAAAACCATTTAAAGGCAGTTTTAACGTAAGAATATCAACAGACCTGCACCGTAAAGCAGCAATTTTAGCTATGCGGGAAAAAACATCATTGAATAACTTTGTGGCTGAATCAATTCGTGACAGGGTCTCAAAGGAAAGACAAGACAGCGTAGAAAGCTTTTGATAATCTCCCGATATTGGGTAGGCAGGGGTTTACTTTTTAAGCAGCGCAAAAAAAGCAATAAAAATAGCAGTAGCCAGGCTGAGCCGGTACTGCCAATCCATAAAAACGCCAGGAAAATACGAGCAACCCTAATCACGCATTGGCTTAAAACCCACATTTTACGGCAATTCCAATACATGGCCGGACACAAATATGTAAGCTCAACCGAACGGTACAAAATCAATAGCCTGGACAACCTGAAAGATAAATTAGAGAAGTTGCATCCTTTAAAATGAAACAAAATGCGTGAAAAACACGTTTATTTTAATAGATTTGTACCGTTTTTGGTACACAAATTAAAAATCAAAACTATGAGGATAATAACCAGTCGCGAGTTCCGTGACAACCAAAAAAAGTATTTTGATATGGTTGACAATAACGAACAGGTAGTTGTTAAGCGTAAAAACCGTTCTTATCAGCTTGTTCCTGTCAGTGAAGACGATATGCTTGTCGATATTCCTAAGGAGTACAGGTGTGATCCGTATGAAATTAGTCCAAGTGGCGATCTATTTTGGGCGGATAAACGAAATGTGGAAAAGGTAAAAAAAGCCATTGAAAACAAAGATGTTGCTGCCAGATTAACTTCAACAGATGACATTAAAACCTTCCTGGATAACTTATAAACATGTATACTCTTAATATTACCCGTCAGGCCAGTAAAGATATAGCTTATTTGAAAAAGAATGGCGAAAAGGCAGCAATAAAGAAAATAGAAAAGCTCTTGATTGAATTAATGGAACATCCCAAAACCGGAACTGGTCATGTAGAACAGTTAAAAGGCAATCGGTCCGGCGAGTGGTCCAGGCAAATAGACAAAAAGAATCGTCTTATTTACACCATCGATGATGATATTGTAACTGTCGAAATTATATCTGCGAAAGGTCATTACGGTGACAAATAACTCACACCGCACAATCACGCTCAGTGCGCGATGCCCAGATAAAAGATAACGACTTAAAACAGCTAAAAATAAAGCCTTGTAAGTGCCTTTGTTTTTTTTAGAAAGTTTACCCCGCTACCACGCGGCTTCATTGTACACACAACCAAATTACCAGGCCATTACAAGCTTAATAAAACATTAACGCAATCGTCCAAAAAGTTGCACAAATTGAACCGGAATCAGTGGCACAAATTGAATTCTATTGCCAGGCTCGCACAATCCCGCTCCGCTAAAGCATCAGCGAAAAATAGAAAAGTGCCACCCAATCCTTACCCCAAACAAAAAAAAGCGCTGCCAATCTTTTGATTAACAGCGCGTTTGTTGTGTCGGTTGTGGGCTATGCTGGACTCGAACCAGCGACTTCTACCCTGTCAAGGTAACACTCTGAACCAACTGAGTTAATAGCCCGAAGGGTTGCAAATATAATAATTTATTGCTTTTCATTAAAGCTTTCAAAAAATAATCCCGGAGATTTTCAAAATTCCGGGATTAATTGCTGCGAAAACAAACTGTTACTTATGGCATTTTATTTTTCAATGATAACATTTTCAATCATGTATTCATCTTTATCGTAAAAACGCACGAGGTACATCCCCTCTGCCAGTGAGGAAACAGGTATTGTTACGGTATTTCCGTTAGACTCCATTTCCTTTTTCCAGACTATTTCACCTGAACTTGAGAGCATTTCAATGGTAAATTTCCCAACAGTTTTGCGATCAAGCTCAATGAAAAGCTCTGTGCTCGCCGGATTTGGCCAAACCTTCATTTTTGTACTGGTTGCTTTGCGGTCAAAAATGCTGTTGGGATCATCTACAAAAACAGTATCGCTATCGGTACATCCGTGCGAATCGAAAGCTGTTACAATGTAGGTACCGCTGGTGGTTACAACAAGAATTTGACCGCTTTGCCCTGTATTCCACTCGTATGCAGCAAAACCGGGCGGAGCTTCAAGGTCGTAAGGGAATTCCTCGGGCACAACGGTATCACTCACAAAGCTTATGGCCGGATTGTAAAGCATTACGGTTTGATCCAATGTATTATTGGTTTCATCAATATCTGCTTCGTTATCGAGGTTAATTTCGATACTGTTTGATAGTGGTTGAACACCTGCTACATCGCTGAAATTGTGCGTATATGTTTCCTGTGGGTAAACACTATCTGTCAGCGTGAATGATTCCTCCGACAAGGCTGCGCCATTAAAGGCATAACCAATATTGAATGATCTTCCCTGGCGCACCGGAACGGCGCTTTCATTGGAAATTTGCACACTTAACAGACCGTCAAAAGCATCAAAACATCCATCCAGTGGCGCAAGAACTTCGTCGGCCGCCCAGTCGACAATATCGAC
>CAYPSX010000247.1:0-5477 GCA_964413185.1 uncultured Bacteroidales bacterium | reverse complement strand
AGCCAAATCCTGTAAAAAACATTTTTGCAATTAAAGGAGAGTTGCCTCAGGATTGCAAAAAAGCAACCTTAATTATTACAGATCGAAGCTATAATGTATTATGGCAAAAAGAAATTCGGGAGGCTGAATTTACCGAAACTCTTAATGCCGCAATTTTCAATAGTATAGGATTGTTTTTTGTGAACCTTAAAGTCGAAGGAAAGATATTAGAAACAGAGAAGTTTATTGTTGAGTAATTATCTTTAATAACAGCAAAGGTATTGGTAAACCAATGCCTTTGCTTTTTTACGCTATGCCCACTTTCTGTTTCATAGCACAATAAATTACTTTTCTTAACTTTTCATTGGGAAATACAAAACTGTCTGCTATTTTTGAATTGTAATACCGCTTGCGAAAACGGTGTCTTTTTCTCCGCAGGTTCGCAAACGTTTGAAAAGATAATAATCTTAAACTATACAGACATGAGAGATTGTGAAATTTCCCTGAACCCGAATAAACTGGTTCAATACCTGAAGAAACCAGCGTGTGAGTTTACCAAGAACGATATTATTCAGTATGTGGAAGACCACGAAATTGAAATGATCAATTTCCGCTACATTGCTGAAGACGGACGTTTAAAAACACTCACTTTTGTCATAACAGGCAAAGAACACCTCGATTCTATCTTAACGTCAGGTGAACGCGTCGATGGCAGCTCGCTGTTTTCATTTGTTGAAGCCGGTTCATCGGATTTATACGTGGTGCCGCGTTACAGCACAACATTTGTAAATCCTTTCAGCGAGAGGCCCAGCCTCGATATTCTCTGTGCCTTTTACACCAACGAAGGTCAGCCTTTGGAAAGTGCACCCGAATATATCCTGAAAAAAGCACACCGCACATTTAAAGAAAAAACCGGGTATAATTTTCGGGCCATGGGCGAGTTGGAGTATTACCTTATTATGCCCAAAGAAATGGGGAACTTGTTCCCGGCCCGCGACCAGGCCGGATACCATGAATCAGGGCCATTCAGCAATTTTCAGACGTTTAAAGATGAGGCCATGCACCTCATTGCCATGGCGGGCGGAAAAATAAAATATGGACATTCCGAGGTTGGTAACTTTACCGATGAGGAGAGCATTTACGAGCAGCAGGAAATAGAATTTTTACCTGTTGATGCTGAAGATGCAGTCGATCAGATGGTGATTGCCAAATGGATTCTCCGCATGTTGGCCGATGAGTATGGCGTGCTCCTGAGCTTTGCCCCGAAAATTACTGTAGGGAAAGCCGGTAGCGGACTACATATTCACATGATGCTTGAGAAAGACGGACAGAACATGATGGTGGAAGACGGAGCACTCAGCAAAGATGCCAAAAAGTTAATTGCCGGAATTCTTGATTTAGCCGGCCCGCTGACAGCCTTCGGAAATACCATTCCAACATCGTACCTGCGCCTTGTTCCACATCAGGAAGCACCTACCAATATTTGCTGGGGCGACCGCAACCGTTCTGTATTGGTTCGCGTACCACTGGGCTGGTTAGGTGAAGCCAACAAAATGGCAGCCCTGGTAAATCCACAGGATAAGCATCTTGAAAGTATCAAAGAAATTAAACAAACGGTTGAGCTTCGTTCCGGCGACGGGTCAGCAGACTTGTATCATTTTATGGCCGGTATTATTATGGCGGCATTGCATGGTTTTGAAATGGAAAACAGTCTCGACCTTGCAAAAAAGCTATACATGGACGTGAATATTTTCGATGATGAACATAAAGATAAGCTCGAAAAACTCGAAGGTTTGCCAACATCATGCTACGAGTCGGCAGAGAAACTCGAAGAAGCCCGCGCCAACTTTGAAGAGCACGGTGTATTCCCGGCAGGTGTTCTCGATCGCTTTATTGATCAATTAAAAGCTTTTGAGGATAAAGACCTCAGTGAGCGCTTGTACGGTAAACATAATGAATTAGCCAAATTGGTAGCGAGTTATTTGCACCATATGTAAGAGATAAGATTTTAGATTATAAACGTCAACTCCTGCGCATTCAGTTGTGTGGGAGTTTTTTAATACAGAAACGTTGCTGAAGATTAGGAAGGCTACTAATGATAATGTTAAATTTGTAGGTAATTGTCGATTTGGAAATAATTTATAGAGAAATGAAAAAAAATATGTAAGATAGCAAATACTTTAGTTATGTTTTATTTAGACTCCAAAGTTTCCAGTAATATTGACGGGTATAATCATTTGATCGACTTGTACCACAGAATTCAACGCTCCAGAAAGCAAAAAATCATTATTAGTTTTGCAAATACAAGGTGGTTTGAAGCCAATCTGGCAGCAGTGTTGGGTGCTATTGGTGAATTGTTGGAAAGGGAAGGGAAAACTGTAGAATTTAGAAATGTAAGCACAAAGATTCAGGATATTTTACAACGAAATAAATTTTTATCTCAATTTGGTTATCACTCTCTTACAGATTACAATGACACCGTGGTTGATTATCAGACTTTTAGTCCAAAAGAAGATGATGCTTTTATGTCCTATATAAAAAATGAGTTATTGTCTAAAAGAGATTTCCCACGACATTCCCTCCGTTTAGGTAAGAAAATCAATGAGAGCATTTTTGAGTTATATGAAAATGCTCGCACGCATGGCCTTTGCAAACAAATTCACACTTGCGGACAATATTATCCTGGGAAAACACCCAAGCGATTGGATATTACCATTGTAGACATGGGCCAAACGATAAAACATAATGTGAATAATTATTTAAAAAAAGAGATGCATGGTTTTGAGACTATTGAATGGGCTTTAAAATATGGAAATACAACAAAAACAGGAAATATATCAGGTGGTTTAGGGCTTGATATCATTTTTGAATTCATAAAACTAAACAATGGTAAAATCCAGATTGTTTCATCAGATGGATACTGGGAATACCGTAGAGGTGATATTTCAACCTACCGGATGAATGGTATTTTTCCCGGAACAATTGCCAACATTGAGTTTAATTTGGATGATTCCAGTATCTATAAGCTAAAAGAAGAAATATCATTAGATGACATTTTTTAACTATATTCGCACTATAAATAATCATATATGAGGCTATTAATTAAAGATATTATTGAAGGAGATACTGCAGTTTCAACCGATGATGGGGATAAAGTATATCAAAAGTTGGATGCTGCTTTCAAAAACAACACTCCGGTTGAGCTTGATTTTTCTGACATAAATATCATGACTACAGCATTTTTAAATGCTGCCATTAGTCAGCTTTATAGTTCTTTTACAGGAGATCAGCTCAATAGATTGTTGAAGTTGGTTAATGTTGCAGAAGACGATAAAATTCTATTCAAAAAAGTTGTAGAAAGAGCAAGAGAATACTTTGCTAACAAAAAAGATTTCGAAAACTCTGCAAACGATGCTTTCTATGGCCAATAATATCATTTCAATCAACGACTATTACCCTACCGGCGACGATACTTTTTTATTTGATAACAATGTATGGATTTATTTGTATTGTCCTTTATCCGCATATGATAGAAAGCACCAAAAGATATATTCCTCATTTTATCAGAAAATATTGTCTTCAAATAGTTTAGTTTTTGTAACAAGTCTTATCTTGGCTGAATTTGTCAACCGTTGTTTACGATTTGATTATAATCAATGGTGTAAAAACCCTATAAATATCCAAAATGGGAAAGACTTCAAAAGAGACTTTGTTGGTTCAGAAGCTTATAAAGATTCCGTTGAAAACATTACGATAAACGTCAATAAAATATTAAAACTAACGGAAAAATATCCTGACGATTTTAATGCTGTTGACATGTCATCAATTTTGGAGAATTTAAAGAGTATTGACTTTAATGATGCCTATTTTATTCATTTGGCAGAAAACAGAAAGCTCAAGATAGTTACTCACGATGCTGATTTCTTTAACCCCAAATATAAAATTACAGTAATAACGGGCAACAGAAATTACTAATATGCATTTTGAACAAGAATTTTAATAAATAAAAAAAGCTGCCTCCGAACCGGAAGCAGCTTTTGAATTTATTTGACAGGCTTTTTACATCATGCCTGGCATTCCGCCACCCATGCCGCCCATGCCACCACCGGCGGCTGCGGCTGCTGCGGCTGCATCAGCATCATCGTCTTTTTCTTCTACCATTACGGCCTCGGTTGTGAGGAACATACCTGCAATAGATGCAGCGTTTTCGAGTGCAATGCGGGTAACTTTAGTCGGATCAATGACACCCGTTTCGAGTAAGTTTTGATACTCATCGAGGCGGGCATTGTAACCAAAGTCTTTTTCGCCTTCTCTTACTTTTTGAGCTACTACGGCACCTTCTTTTCCGGAGTTGAAAACAATTTGGCGCAATGGTTCTTCAATAGCGCGTTTAACGATGGCGATACCTGTGGTTTCGTCTTCGTTGTCGCCTTCGAAGTCTTCCAGTGCTTGAATTGCGCGAATGTACGCTACACCACCACCGGGAACAATTCCTTCTTCAACGGCTGCGCGGGTTGCGCTCAATGCATCGTCTACGCGGTCTTTTTTCTCTTTCATTTCAACTTCTGAAGCAGCTCCTACGTAAAGTACAGCAACACCACCGGCTAATTTGGCCAAACGCTCTTGCAGTTTTTCTTTATCGTAGTCTGAAGTTGAGTTTTCTATTTGTTGTTTGATTTGCTTAACGCGTGCTTCGATTTGCTCTTTTTCGCCATTACCATTTACAACAGTTGTGTTTTCTTTATCGATGGTAATTTTTTCAGCTGTTCCAAGGTCATCGAGGGTAGCACCTTCGAGTTTCATGCCTTTTTCTTCTGAAATTACTGTTCCACCGGTCAACACAGCAATATCTTCGAGCATTTCTTTGCGGCGGTCGCCAAATCCGGGAGCTTTAACAGCAGCAACTTTGAGTGAACCACGCAGGCGGTTTACTACAAGTGTTGCAAGTGCTTGATCGTCAACATCCTCAGCAATAATCAATAATGGGCGACCAGATTGAGCAGCTGGCTCGAGTACTGGCATTAAATGCTCCATTTTTGAGATTTTTTTATCGTGAATCAGGATGTAAGGATTCTCAAGATCAGCGATCATTTTTTCAGTATCAGTAACGAAGTATGGAGAAATGTATCCACGGTCGAACTGCATACCTTCTACTGTTTGAAGCTCAGTATCAATTCCTTTTGCTTCTTCAACAGTAATAACACCGTCTTTGCCGGCTTTTTCCATAGCATCGGCAATGAGTTTGCCAATTTCAGCATCGTTGTTGGCTGAAATACGGGCCACCTGCTCAATGCGCTGGTTATTGTCGCCAACTTCTTCCGAAATACTGCGAATATACTCAACAACCTTACGCATACCTTTATCGATACCACGTTTCAGGTCCATAGGATTGGCTCCTGCAGTAACATTTTTCAAACCAACATTAACCATAGATTGAGCAAGTACAGTTGCTGTAGTTGTACCGTCACCGGCATCGTCGTTGGTTTTTGAAGCAACTT
>CAYPSX010000246.1:0-5477 GCA_964413185.1 uncultured Bacteroidales bacterium | reverse complement strand
ATAACTGGATTCTGTATAAGGCGATAACTGATTTATATCCCCTACTAGGATCCACTTCTTCGCAAATAACGCCGGAATGATGAATTCTTGAAAAGTCGTTTTACTTGACTCATCAATAATTAGGTAATCATAAAGTGGAACCACTCTCTTTTTTTCGGTTACCCGATTGTTTTTCAATGCTTTCCAACGCCAGGTAAAGCCTGTTGATGCGCGAATAGGTTGCACCAATGGTCAGAAGTATTGAAATGGTGTTGAACGTGGTTTTTTCTATCTGAATGTTGTGCTTCGCAAGTAAAATGTGCTCCAGCTCTTTGCTACTGTAGCCCGATTTACTAATGTCTATTGTGATTTTCGTTTTATCAATGCTGATGTTATCGTCTTTGATTTCAGGACTAATCAGGTCTTCTTTTTCAAGCACTCTGAATTTTGCCAATGAGTTGATGGAAGCTTTTAGTTCATCGGCCAGTTTAAATACGCGGCTGAGCAGCGAATAACCCTCCATGGCCATTTGTTTGCGGGCAACATCCAACGAAGCAATCATCGGATACTGAGGCGATGTGGAGGCGTGCATGTTGTAATTTTCCATGAAAAAATCCTGGATATCTTCAAAATCCGGGTCGTTTACATGAATCATGCTCGCTTGCGAAAACGCACTCATGGTTTTGTGGGTCGATTGTGTGGCGTAATCGGCACCGGCAGCCATGGCTGTCGGGTAAAAATGCCGGTGGAAATTGGCATAACCAAACCACGCTTCATCAACAATAACTTTGATTCCGCGTTTGTGGGCTTCATTTACAATATCCTTAATATCGTAAATTAGTCCGTCATAAGTGCAATTCGTTATAATGATAGCCTTGAGTTTTTTCTTTTGCTCAATGGCATCGTCCATTGCTTTGATGATGTTTTTCTTGGGAATGGGGCCAAAAATCCCGTATTTATTGTTGACCGATGGCATGAGGTAAATAGGCTCTGCTCCGGCAATTATCACTCCGTAATGTGCTGATTTGTGGCAATTCCGGTCGAGCAAAATGGCATCGCCGGGTTTGAGGAGTGTTTGTATCAAAATTTTATTGGAAGTTGATGTGCCGTTGGTTACAAAGTAGGTGTACCGTGCATTAAAAGCCCGTGCGGCCAGTTCCTGGGCTTCCTGAATTACGCCTACAGGGTGCAAAAGGCTGTCGAGTTCGGGCACGGAAACAGAGACATCGCTTTTGAACAGGTTTTCGCCAAAAAAGTCAAAATAATCTTTTACGTAAGGCGAATTTTTTACGCTGTTTCCTGATGCATGTCCGGGCGTATGCCACGAGTCTTTTGATTTGCGCGCATATTGTACAAGCTTCTCGTAAAAAGGGGCGCTTCTTTTTTCACTTACTGCGGCTATTACTTTGTTGAAAATATCTTCGTAAACATTATCTTCCTTAAAGAAATATCCGTCGATGAGACCGCCTGTTGAAAGACTTTTAATATCGGTTATTGATGTGAAAATAAAAATATTGACCTCGTTTCGCAGTGCAATAAATTCCCGGAGCATTTCTACCCCCTCAATATACTTTCTGTTTTCGCGGCTTTGGGGTAACGACCATTCTGTGAGTACAACATGTATGGTGCCGTCTTCTTTGAGCTTTTCACAGGCACTTTCAAAAGACGAACAACCAATAGAATTTAAACCCCGACTGGAGATTTCGTTCAGGGTTTTGTTTAATGCAGTTGCATCATTATCAACAATTAATACCGAGTAGTGCATTTTTGTTTGTTTAAATTTCGTGCAAAATTAGCAACAATTTCCATATCCGGATGGTAAAAAGGTCTGGTTTTTTGCTTTTTAGCAACATATTTGGACTTTGTTTCATGGAAAATTACACCCCATAAGTGAAATCAGTTGATAAAGTTGTGGATTAATTCAAAAAACTGTTTTTTGTCTAACGAGGCTTAGTTTATTTCGGAAAGCACCGAGGGCACTGAGCAAAGTCGAAGTGAGGTGCGGAATTATGGTAGAAATAGCATTATGACATAACGTTCGAGCGCCGTCAGGTGCGACATTATTTCATCATCCAATGGATTAGATATTAGCTATTTACCCAACTGCGAAACATCAGTAATAACACAAACTCCTGAAAAATAATAGAACGCTGATTTGGCTGTTTTTTTTTGAAGAATAATCAGAATCCAACTCAGCGCTTGTTGGCTCCAATTCTTCCCATAAATTCAAATATCTTCGATAGGCGGATAGTAGACGGATACTGCCCGCATAATATTTGGCCTGCGTAACCATTTTTGTAAAAAAGAACAATCATACACCTCTAAATCAGCGATAATCTGCGTATCGGCGATATTTACTAAATCTTTTGCATGGAAAGACTACAGCACAACAAGTTGTCAAAGCATTAGCTCCTAACTTGATTTAATCATTCCGCTTAATTCGCGTTCTGTTAAAAAAAACTAGAAGTCCACAATTATTTCAACTGATCTCACAAATGCAACAAGGTGTATTGAGTTGTTTACTCCCTTTTTTTATTTTCTTAATTGGTTTAATAGATTTTGGAAATGCAAATTTTATGGTACAGGTGCCTTTAAGTTTTTTAGCCGGATTTGACAGATAACCTAAAATTTTGTTAAATTCGTTTCTGTTAGATTTTTGCGTATGAAGTTTTGTTTAATCGGGGCAATTTTTTTCTTCTGCCTGCTATCCAATGCAGCGGGTCAGGTTTCGCTTGATGTGAATTCTGGCAAACCAACACTTGCAGATCAATCAAGGGTGAAAGCGCTTATTTTTGGTATTTCAGGATACAAAAATCTTCCGCTCGAAAAGCAACTTGAATATGCCGACGACGATGCTGTGAGCTTTTACCAGTTTTTGCTCGAACGCCCCGATATCATCAAACCACACAACATAACAGCCTTGTTTAACGCCGAAGCATCCGGCCAAAATAAAATTAAAACTTTGCTTTACGATGCGCTGGTTGCCGATGCCAGACCGGGCGATTTGGTGCTGATATATTTTACGGGGCACGGCGATGTGCAAAAATTTAGCGAAACTCAACAAGAGGCGTTTTTGCTTTTTCACGATGTGCAGCGCAACAGCGATTACCTGGCACCGGGCAACGATGCGCTGGCGGTTCGCGATTTGCAACATTACATTTCGCTTGCTCCCGAAGGTATAAGGGTTTTGCTTATTACCGATGCCTGCCGCTCCGGTAAATTGCTCGAAAGCATAGATCAAACCTCACTTTTCCTGGCATCTGTTGCCCGCGACTGGGAAAAAACACACAAACTGGTTTCGTGCCAGCCCAATCAATTATCGTTTGAGAATAAAAAATGGGGCGGCGGACATGGCGTATTTTCGCATTATTTGCTTTGGGCGCTAAAGGGTGTGGCCGATGTAAATAACGATCGCGTATTGCAGTTTTACGAAATTTACGATTTTGTAAAAAAACACGTGCAGCAGGAAACGCGGCATCAACAAATTCCTAAAGCCCTGGGCGATGAAACCGTGAGCTTTTTTCCTGTTGATTTAGCCATGAAAAATAAAGCACAGCGCGCATTTGCCGGAGAAACACCATCAACTATGGACTTTGAGGCCAGTTCGCTATTACTCAGAATTATGTCAACCGGGGTTAAAGGTTTTGGTGCAAACTATTTTTTCGGGATCAACACAGATCAACAATACTTTCTCGATCAGTTTACCCGAACGGTTCAAAACAATGATCTTTTGCCGGGGGATGTTAAGATTTCGCAGGTTGCAACTAATCTCGAAGTCGTAGAAAAAAGGAAACTCAAGCACTTGGAATTTGGTCTGCATAAATTTGCCGTGTCACCGGATGGTAAACTTTTGGCCGTGGGCGGTGATTCCGATCACATAGAATTGTACGATAGGGCTACAAATGAATTACTCGAAAAATTGCCCCATCGAGGTGTGCTTGAATTGCGTTTTTCGGAAGATGGGAACTACCTTTTTTCCGGCGGTTGGGACAATCAAATGAAAGTTTGGGACGTGCAACACGGCCGTAAAGTAGCTTCAGTGGTTGCGCACAACAACGATATCCGCACATTTGCTTTTAGCCTGAAAAACAGAATTATTGTGAGTGCAGGCGATGGAAAAGAAATCAACTTTTGGAACAGCACCGATTTTAGTCATCTTTCTAAATGGAAGAAAAAACATAAAGGACGTGTTACAGGCCTTCAGTTTGGCGGGGGCGATTCCTGTTTGTACACGTCCGGAACCGATGGCAATATTTATAAGCGCGATATAGTTTCGGGAAAGCAGCTGACTGTTTTTCGGTATGGCAAAGCCATTAATGATATTTTTCTGCATCAACGAAAAAATGTATTGCTGGCTGTGAGTGAAGATGGCAGCGTGCTTGCATTAAATCCCGAAACGCTCAAATTAAAAAAGAGCAGTAGGATCAGCGATTATGCGCTCACCGAAATTGATGGTAACGACTTAATTGACGTTGTATTTGTAGCCGGAAAACAGCATTTGTTCTACACCGTTGATGTGGAAAAGCCGGGAAAACTTGCAGAATACCCAATCCCGCGCGGTGTAAATAGTCTGCAAATTGATCCGTTGAAGAATAAGCTGGCTGTGTCTACCTGGGGAAATAATATTTACGAGTACAAATTTAAAAACCTTGTTTCCCGTAATTATGCTGATGCCTGGGTGCAGTATAATCAAATACTTCAAAACAAAAAGATGGCGCACCTGAAGCGACGTGTGCAGAATTATTACGCTACAGCTTTGCAACAGGAGGCAGTGGATGTTATTCAGCCTTTTATCACCGGCGAAGCAGAGTTGCCGGGGTTCAACGAAATTGCCCGGGCAAAAAAGTGCCTTATGTATGCCGCTAAAGTGGTTGAAAATGACGCATTTGCCATGAATCGCGTACGGAATAACCAAAAGTTGCTCGATATTTATGAAACACTGAAAAGTGATAATTTTGGGAACTTGCCCGAAGCCATTTCTTTGCTCAAAGAAATTATGGAGCATGAAAAGGATGCGGCTTATACGCATAACACAATTTCTGTGCTTTACCGTAAACTCAATGAGTTGGTCAAAGCCGGCGAAAGTTCAAACAAAGCAGCAAAATTAATTCCCCGTTGGGCAGAGCCCAAAATCAATGTTGGTAAAGTATTTTTTGCTGAAGGAAAATACGATCGGGCGTTGGCTGAATATCAAAAAGTTATTGAGCTTGAGCCGACCAATTATAAAGGTTATATTCACAAAGCAGAAGTGTTGGCATTTTTGGGAAAACGCGATTCTGCCCGGCAACTGGCAGAAAAAGCAGCGCAACTGGCTTCGGATAAGGAGGTTGTTTTGTGTCGGGTTGCCCGGGTATGGCTGCAAACCGATCATTTAAAAATGGCGGATACCTGGTTGCAAAAAGCCCGTGAAGTTGATTCGCTTCCCGGAAAAGCTGAGCTGGAACTTGCGATGCTGAATATTTACCAACTTCAAAATTATTTTGATGTCAACGGGAAAA
>CAYPSX010000245.1:0-5556 GCA_964413185.1 uncultured Bacteroidales bacterium | reverse complement strand
GGTGCTGATCCATTAACAGTAATTACACATGGAACCTGGCTTTCTACCACCTCTACTCCGCGCTCAAGGCGTCTGCGTATTTTAATTTTTTTTGATGAAACTGCAAGCACCTCTTCACAATAGGTAACCTGTGGAAGGTTTAATTTATCAGCTACCTGAGGACCTACCTGGGCAGTATCACCGTCAATAGCCTGACGACCGGCCACTATAATATCATAAGGCCCCGTTTTTTCCAAAGCTTTTGTAATGGCATATGATGTAGCCAAAGTATCAGAGCCGGCAAAAGCTCTGTCGGTAAGCAGATAACCATTATCTGCTCCTCTGTATAATCCTTCCCTGATAATTTCAGCAGCTCGCCCGGGGCCCATAGTCATAACCGTCACTTTTGAGCCTGGAACACTATCCTTAATGCGCAAAGCCTGCTCAAGGGCGTTTAAATCTTCAGGATTGAAAATAGCAGGTAATGCTCCGCGGTTTACAGTACCATCGGCTTTCATTGCATCTTTCCCGACATTTCGCGTGTCGGGCACCTGCTTGGCTAATACAATAATTTTTAATCCACTCATGGCGAAATATTTCTGTTTAAATTTTTGACAAATATAATTAAATGATTGATATTATTGATTTCTACCCGTTTGCATTTTACGCAATAATATCGATGTGTGCTACATATATGGCACGATTACAAAAAAACAGCGCATAAAAAAATTTGAGGTTTGTGCTATTTTGATTTCATTTTTAAAAGTTGTCCGGTTTGAATGTCAAACCAAACTTCTATGCCTTCCTTTGTGAGTAATTCAGCAGGAATAAATGATAAACTACCCCACTGGGCAACCGGTATGTGTTTTCTTGCCAGTACCTTATCTTTCATAATAAGTTCAGCATTTGCCAGGGCTGGAATTTTGTAAATCAATCCTTTTGGCTCAATGGTTTCAAATGCTGTTTTCTCTTTCGTTTCCGGTAAAACACGTGGCATCAATTTAAAAACAACTGGCACGCCTCTGGAGTAGGTATCTTGTTCTACTATATCTCCGGAAACTTTTCGAATACCATTTCTTGTGGAAAAGAAAAACAGGGGTTTACGTGCATCGCGCTCTCCATGACGGCCCGGCTCATAAAAAAAGTTATATGTGAGTGTATCATAATCGCGATGACCAATAAATAACTCAAGGTACCGTGCTTCAATCTCATCAATTTTAGCAATACGAGCTTGCACACGCTCGGGAATCTGATCCATTTCACTAAGACCGGCCAGCAATCTGAAACGGCTTTCGCGCAATGTAGCTATAAATTTGGCGGCCGACCATGCTAATTGCTGAAAATTCTTAACCTCAGTAACGGTACTCTCTACAGGCACACGAACTAAAGCTGAGTCTACTTTCTTATACTCATACGAAACTTCATCGCGTATATCGACTATGGGCTTAACAGATAAATCGAGAAAAGCATATTCTCTTTTTTCCGGAACTACATCCTTAATATCGTAATTGGCCGGCTCCTGGATTTTTTCGCGATTTACACCGGCTAAAACTCCGGTTTTCGTTACGTTGAAAGGAATAATTTCGTTTCCTTCCATGTGTACAAAGTACTGCTCTGCTGCATCTGGTTCAGACAACACATTGATTTCAGCCGATTGCAGAGCGTAACTTATTTCATCGTACCGGGCAACATTCTTATCAATTCCCAGGTATTCTTCTGAAAAAGCGGAATAAGGCCCCCGGAAAATTTGCTCCCTGATAACTTTTACCTGAATGTGATATACATTTTTGGGCAAATAATAGCTCATCTGAGCTTTCGGACTTTCTTTGATTTTCACATACGGTTTTTGAATCTCTTCCGGCGATTTACAACCGGCCAGCAGCATCATTAACAATGTAATCGTTATAAAATTCCCTCTCAATATATTCATGATTTCCTCTTTTGCTTACCCTTTAAATTTGGATTCTTGTATTTTTCGTACAAAATTATATGCTTTTCCAAGATAGTCAATTAAATCTGAAGCAACCATACTTTCGATCGATTGTTTTTCAAGTGCCAGATCAGCGGCTTTGCCATGTACAAAAACACCCAGGCGGGCTGCATCGAAAGGTTGATAACCAGACGATAAAAGCCCGAGAATTATTCCGGTGAGCACATCGCCACTGCCGCCTTTAGCCATGGCCGGATTGCCTGTGCTGTTAAAAAACACGTTTCCATCAACATCTATTACCGCGGTATGTGCACCTTTTAATACGATGTTGATGTTGTATTTCTTTGCCATTTCCCTGGCAGACTCAAGCCGCTCAAAATGTGTTTTGTGTTCGCCCCCCAACCTGTCAAACTCCTTCGGATGAGGCGTGAGGATGGTTCCTTCAGGAAGGTTTTTTAACCAATCTTTATGAAGTGAGATAATATTTAATGCATCGGCATCGAGAACCATCGGGTGCGCGGAACTGTCAATCAACATTTTTAAGCCGTCCTGCATAGATTTTTTTTGTCCGATTCCCGGGCCTGCCCCGGCCACCGAATATTTATCCAACTCTTTTTTGCGACAGTACAACTGTTCGGTTTCATCAATTACAAGCATGGCTTCAGGCACGGTTGCCTGCAAAATTTCATACGACGTTTCCGGGATGTGCACAGAGAGCAGTCCGGAGCCACTGCGAATACAAGCACGCGAAGCTAAAACCGCCGCACCTGTTTTTCCGTAACTGCCGGAAACCAATAACGCGTGACCGAAATTCCCTTTGTGAGAAAATTTTCCTCGCTGTTTTAACTTTGGCAGGTTTTCAGGCAATGTATAATGAAAAGTAGTTTGCGTTTCGTGAATAGCTTTGGGCAACAGGCCAATGGATTTTGCCTGCCATTCGCCCACATATTTTTCATTCTCGGGCAATAGAAAAGCGAGTTTCGGAAACTCAAAACTAATTGTATAATCGGCTTCAATAATTGACCCGTTGTTTTCGCGGTTATCTTCACTAAAAAGCCCTGAAGGAATATCAATACTCAAGCATTCATTGGGTAACCCGTTGATAAAATCAATAACCTGCGCCGGCCAACCCTCTGCCGGCCGTGTAAGTCCGCTGCCAAAAATACCCTCTACCAGTAAATGATTTTTGGGTATGTGAGGCCATTCATCATCTTTGGTAAGCTTTTGTACTTTTTGCCCGGGCAACTGGTTGAACCGATCCGCATTTATTTGACAATCGTCTGACAATCCTTTACCAATTCCCAAGAGATACAATTGTACATCAAACCCCTGTATAGAAAGCAGTCGTGCCAACGCTACAGCATCGCCACCATTGTTCCCCGGCCCTGCAAAAAGCGAAACGGGAGTTGTTTTATTAATACGTTTCGTCACAAAATCGCACAG
The DNA here is from genome assembly GCA_964413185.1 of uncultured Bacteroidales bacterium. GTDB lineage: Bacteria > Bacteroidota > Bacteroidia > Bacteroidales > Salinivirgaceae > Salinivirga. Next base: position 2,204 of record CAYPSX010000245.1, on the reverse strand, counting down.
TTGTTTAGCTGCCCTTTCCATCAAATTTATCGACAGAATTGGCTCTCTCTCCATGGTTGCTTTATCAATATTCCGTATTTGCACGCTGGTGAATACTTTCATTTGCAGTTGATGTTTTATCTAGTTTAATACCATTTCAGGTTTGCTCTTGCCTGCCTTATACTTCTATTAGCTAATTGGCAAAATTAGTGAAAAAAAAGCGGAATATCAACGATTAAACCATCATCACAAACATCTGGATTTAATATACTTAAACAATATTTGCCTTTAAAATTAACGAATCATTCATAATTCTGGTGCTGCTCGAAAATTTATTTTATATTTGTCGATTCATGGAAAAGAATTACTAACCAAAGAACGATAAATTATGTTTAAAGGACATCCTAGAGGACTTATTGCAGCATCACTGGCTAACATGGGTGAGCGTTTTGGCTTTTACACCATGATGGCAATTCTGGTGCTATTTTTACAGGCAAAGTTTGGATTGAGTGGTGGCGATGCCGGCCTCATTTATTCAGTATTCTATTTCTCAATCTACATCCTTGCTTTTGTTGGAGGTTTAATTGCAGACCGAATTCGAAACTACAAAGGCACAATCCTTACCGGTATTCTGGTCATGGGTTTAGGTTATGCAGTAGTAGCCCTGCCCACACAAACCCCGGTACCCGAAGAAATGCGGGTAACATTACTTTCGCTGACCATTTTCGGACTATTTATTATTGCTTTTGGTAACGGATTATTTAAAGGAAACCTGCAAGCGCTGGTTGGCCAAATGTACGACAATGAAAAGTATGGAGCTAAACGCGACTCCGGCTTCTCTTTGTTCTACATGTTTATTAATGTTGGGGCCATTTTTGCACCATTTACAGCAATTGGAATCAGAAACTGGTGGCTGAACAATAATGGTTTTCAGTACAATCCTGACTTGCCGGCCATGTGTCACAAACACCTGGAAAGTGGCCTGTCTGAGCAAGCCCTGACCCGTTTTGAACAAATGCAACAACAAGTGGGCGGAGCGAGTATGAATATTGATGCATTTGCTTCTAAATACCTTGAGGTATTTTCTACCGGTTTCCACTATGCATTTGGAATTGCCGTAGGAGCAATGGTTATATCATTACTCATTTACCTTGCCAATAAAAACAAATTCCCAAGTGTACAGAAAAAAGCAAAAGACGACAAGAAAAAAGAAGCTGTTGGTTCAGAAATGAGTACCAAAGAGATCAAACAAAGACTTTATGCTCTTTTTGCTGTATTTGGTATAGTTATCTTTTTCTGGTTCTCTTTCCACCAAAACGGGCTCACATTAACTATGTTTGCCAGGGATTACACTGATTTGAGTGGAATTGCCTTTAACCTTGGATTTGTTACCATTGAAGGGGCGGAAATTTTCCAGTCTATTAACCCGATATTTATTGTACTACTCACACCCATTATCGTTGGATTGTTTGGCTGGTTACGCTCCAGAGGAATGGAACCATCAACACCCAAGAAAATTGCCATTGGTATGTTCATAGCCGGTATGGCTTATGTGGTAATGATTCTTGGCTCAATGGGCTTACCTGAGTTCTCATCAATTGATCCCCAACAAGACGGAATTCCGCTCACCGAAGCGCAGCGGGTTACACCTATGCTGTTGATTGGGACGTACCTTATTTTGACAATTGCTGAACTGTTTATCAGTCCGCTGGGAATTTCATTCGTATCAAAAGTGGCTCCTCCACAATACCAGGGAATTATGCAAGGTGGATGGCTTGGTGCAACAGCACTGGGTAACCAATTGCTTTTCATCGGTGCAATTTTATACGAAAGTGTACCACTGTGGCTCACCTGGAGTGTGTTTGTTGTAGCTTGTTTCATTTCAATGGGTACAATGATATTCATGCTCAAATGGCTTGAAAGAGTTGCTAAATAAAAAATTAAAAATATCAATATAAAAAAAACGGGCTGTGATGCCCGTTTTTTTTGCTTATTTACTGATGTTTCGCAGTTGGGTAAATAACTAATATATAATCCATTGGATGATGAAATAATGTCGCACCTGACGGCGCTCGAACGTTATGTCATAATGCTATTTCTACCATAATTCCGCACCTCACTTCGACTTCGCTTCTATGTTGTAAAGCAAATTTAAATCATATTTTTTTAACTTTAACTATAAAACCATGCTTCTATTAGCAGATGCCTATCTATCCAGATACGAC
>CAYPSX010000244.1:0-5587 GCA_964413185.1 uncultured Bacteroidales bacterium | reverse complement strand
AGACCCGTACGCACGGTTCTGTGAGAGGGATAAATATAGAATAAGAAATTTTATTCTATATTTACCCTACTTGATTTTATCTCAAAAGTATCATTAAAAATCTTTTGATTCTAATGATAAAATACCGTTTTATATGTACAAAAAGAAAAGCTGCTTAAAAATGTGTGTTTAGCACAATTTAAGCAGCTTTTTGTTTTTTTACTTACCCTGGTGGGTAAATGTTTTATTCAATAACAACTCTGCGAACGCCTGTTTTAGTCCCGTTTTCTACGCGTACAAAATAAACACCGCTTGCGTTATTTGTCAGGTTAATAGTTCCCTGATTTTCGATCTGTTTTGAAATGATTACCTGTCCAATTGCGCTGATAACAGTTACCTGATTTGTTCCTTCTGCTTCAACACGGATAACACCGCTTGAAGGGTTAGGGTAAACATTTACATCAATTGATGCCGGTGCTTCTGAAATACTTACAGGTTCGTCACCCCAAACATCATTTACAGTCATTTCGGCATCAACGGTAATTGCACGGTTGTCTCCACCGTCCCATTCGCCGTTGCTCCAGGTAGAGTTTTTGAAATATTTGTATTCATGATCACCGGCAACAACCGAAATCACGGCAGTGTATATGCTGTCCTGATCATCATCAGCAAAAATATAATCCGGGCCGGCAACTGGTTCTGCCCATCCGGTAATTGTACCAGTAAGACTTACAGTATCTTCACCAATAACGAAATCACCTTCAGTAATTGCAGGGCGCATATCAACATTGAATGTTACATCATATGAAGCCGGTCCTGATCCTATTGGGAAAATTGCCAGATCAACAGCTAATTCCCAACCACTTGGAGATGCAAGAGTATACCAGGCTCCATCACTCCATTGTTCCCATGCCAGCTCCTCAGAAGCATCACCGTCAGTTGTCGTTATCAAACCAAAAGTATCATCTTCAATTTGCGTCATGTCAAAACCAACACTATAGTTTCCATTAAGCTCAAGGGCTTCATCAAGTTCGATAATTGTAAACAGTCCCGTTGTGTCAATATCATCCGTTGTAAATGATTTTGAAGAAATAATTGTTCCCGGTGCGTCAACTTCTCCTCCAGCAGATGTGCCTGTTCCATCCATTTCATATACATTTAAAACGATGGTATCTGCATCACCAGTAATCTCTTTTGCTCCAAACCAAAATGCAACGCTTGACATGCTAAAGTTGCTAAAATTATATGCCTGAACTTTCGCCAGGTCTCCGTAAGAATTTACTCCTGCAACATAACCACCGTCAGTGGCTGTATACAATGTGGGCATTCCAGATGAGAAACTAGCCGGCATTAATGTGTCTGATTTCGAAATGGTAATTGGGTCGTAAACTTTTACAACTTCAGATTGTCGTTGTGCAAAGATATTGCTAATTAGAGCAATAAGGAATAATAACATAATAATTCGTCTCATAAAATAATAATCTAAAATTTAACAATAATTGTTTATTCTTTAAAAGTAAAACACGAAAATATTCTTTTTGTTTAAAAACCAATCTATATAAGGTATTAATTGATTTAAAAATTCCGCAAACGATTGCACTTTGCTCAATTTGAAGTGTTAAAAAACATAAATAAATATAATGATTTGATATTGAGTTGAGTGGGAAGGTGATGGTGTGTGGGATGTTGATTTTCAGGTGATTTGAGAAATAAAAAAAAGGAAACCGCAAAACCGGCTAAAAATTAACCTGATTTAGGCAGAATCCTTTGTTTAAAAAATTGCAATTTGTGGTTAACCTATTAAAACCTCTATGGTAAGTTCCAATTCTTCCGCATGCGCTCCCATTTCATGTCTCTGTGTTTCTCAATCAACTCGAAGTCCTTTTCTTTTAAATGTTTAAAGCGTCCTTGTTTTTGGAGGTGTTCTTCTATGGATTTGAATTGTTTGGGGTTTTTGTTGAGCTTGTGTTCGCCGTTTTCATATTCTGCAAGGAAAAACAAGCCGGTATCAACTACTTCTTTGGCCAACTCAATGGTTGTGTCGGTTGGGGTTCCCCATCCGGTTGGACAAGAGGCGTACACGTGAATAAATGTAGGGCCTTTTACTTGTTTGGCTTTGTTGAGTTTGTTCAGGTAATCTTGCGGGTAACCTATGCTAGCCGTTGCTGCGTAGGCAATATCGTGTGCAGCAATAATTTCGAACAGGTTTTTTTTGTGTGTTTTTGTTCCGGCAATGTTTTTACCTGCCGGCGTGGTTGTGGTGTGCGTACCATAAGGGGTAAGGCCGCTTTTTTGAATGCCGGTGTTCATGTAAGCTTCATTGTCGTAGCAAATGTACATCACATCGTCGCCACGGTCAATCATCCCGGAAAGTGCCTGAAGGCCAATGTCGGCCGTTCCACCGTCTCCGGCAAAAGCTACGGTTTTGTAGTCTTTAAGGCCAAGTGCTTTTGCTCCAACGGAAATTCCCGATGCCATGCTGGCAACTCCGGGAAAAGTTGTGATGATGGCGTTGTTCTGGAAGGCCATTTGTGGGTAAATGAATCCAACTGCTGCCATGCAACCTGCCGGAAATGCTGCAAAGGTGCGTTCACCGGTAACTTTTAACGCAAGCCGCACGGCAACAGAACCGCCACAGCCTGCACAGGCTTTATGACCGTAGAAAAATTCTTTACCGGTCATGTTTTTTGCTGTAACTCTTTTTGGAGGTTTTATTGTATCCTGATTACTCATTGGTGTCAACGTTTAGGTTAAAATATTCTACAGTTTTTGCCGGTTCAGACTGATTTTTCAACATATCAAACATGTGGCGGATATCTTGTTTACTAATATCGCGTCCGCCAAATCCGCCGACAAAATTCTTCATGAACGGACGTGCTTTGGTTTTTGCGATAGCGCTGTTTACGTTGGTATAAACGGTGCCTTCGTAGCCAAAGGAGATGTTTTTTTCCAATACGCCAATTGCTTTTACTTTGGCGGCCATTTCGCGGATTTGTTTTTCCGGGAACGGGCGCATATAGCGAATTTTTAATAATCCGGCACGAATTCCTTTTTCGCGGAGTTCATCTACTACCAAACGAGTTGTTCCACATACGCTGCCAAGTGTTACCATTATGTATTCGGCATCGTCGCAACGGTAGTTTTCTACCATGCCCTGGTATTTGCGGCCAAAAGCTTTTGCAAATTCCGCATCGGTTTGTTCAATTACCGGTATTGCATCGAACATGGCGCGGTCTTGTTGGTATTTAAACTCTGTGTTGTCAATAGGTTGTGAGCTGAATCCCATGTTTTTTGGTTCTTCAAAGCTCATTTTATTAACGGTTTCATAAGGCGGCAAAAATTTATCGACTTTTTCCTGTGCAGGAATATCAACCATTTCATAGGTGTGTGTGAGTATAAAGCCATCGATATTTACCATCATGGGCGTCAGTACTTTGGGATTTTCGGCAATTTTATATGCCTGAATAATCATGTCAAGGGCTTCCTGGGCATCTTCGGCATAAACCTGAATCCAGCCGCTGTCGAGCAGCCCCAATGAATCGCGTTGGTCGCCGTAAATGCTCCATGGTAATGCAAGAGAGCGGTTTGCGTTCATCATTACAACCGGCCAACGGCCACCGCTACAGTAGTGCAAGCCTTCTGCCATGTAAACCAAACCTTGCGATGATGTTGCTGTGAAGGTGCGTGCACCCACTGCGCTGGCTCCCATGGCGGCAGAAATAGCTGAATGTTCCGATTCTACGTGCATGTATTCTGCTTGTAGCTCACCTTGCTCAACCATATCTGAAAGGCGCTCAACAGCAATGGTTTGCGGGGTTATCGGGTAGGCAGCTATAACGTGCGGGCGGGCCAGCTTTGCTCCAAAAGCAATGGCTTCGTCGCCGGATATGAAGATTCGTTTGTTTTCCATTTTAGTCATTTTTATTAATTCTACCTTTCTTCTTTAACCATGCTGATGGCGTCTTTTGGGCACTCATGGGCACAAACGCCGCATCCTTTACAGTAATCGTAATCAACACTCACATGGTTTTCGCCACGAATAATGGTTCCATCGGGGCAAACTAAGTAGCAAATCAGGCAGTTAATACATTTTTCGGCATCAACTACAGGTCGAAACGTCCGCCAACCGGCATTTTTATCTGCCAGATGTCCGGCTTCGAATTGAGGTCCCACGGGAAAATCATTAATGTGTGTGGGCCTTTGATATTTCTTTTGAGTTGGACGATCCATAAATTATTGGTTTTTAATGGTTTTGTATGCTGCTTCCACAATTTGTACGTTTTTATCAACCAATGCCGGTTTCATTTCGTGCCTTATGCTTGATGTGGCAGCATCGAGAGAAACCAGTCCGGAGGCTGCTACCAATGCGCCATACATGGCGGTGTTGGTAATGGGGCGACCCAGTATTTCCAGTGCCAGTGATGTTGCATCTATGGTGCGTACATCAAAGTCTTTAAGTTCTTCGAATTTGCGTTTTCCGTTGCTGTTGACAAGCACAGTTGCTCCGGGCTTGATGCCTTTTGCAATGCCCGGATTTACCAGTGTTTCGTCCATTATAACAACATAGTCGCATTGTTCTACTTCACTGCGGTCGTGAATTTTTTTATCATCGATTTTGGTGAAAGCCAGCACAGGCGCACCGCGTCTTTCGGGCCCAAACGACGGAAAGGCCAATGCATGCTTTTCTTCGAACATGCCGGCTGCTATGCCCAGCAATCTCGAGGCTGTAAACCCTCCTTGTCCGCCTCGTCCGTGCCATCTGATTTCTTTCATGTGATGTGTTTTAGAATTTGATGCTGCAAATATAATTTATATTGATTAATTTTACTGTATAGTGTGGTAAAATTAGATAATTTATCTTATGTTTGCATTGTTTTCATAAAAAGAAACTGCCTGAGCTTTTGGATAAGCATTATGGCAGTGAAATGTTTCTGGAAACCGGATTGAAATAGAATGAATGAGAGAGCTTTACGTGAGTGTAATTCGTCAATATTTAATATAAACTCCAAGCTTATGAAGTTAGACGCTACCGACCGGAAAATTTTACAAATTTTGCAGGAAAATGCACGAACAACTACCAAAGAGTTGGCTTCGCAACTGCATTTATCGAATACGCCTGTTTATGAGCGGGTAAAAAAGCTCGAAAAAGCCGGAATTATTGAAAAATACACGGCTAAACTGAATGCAGCCAAGGTTGGCCGCACCATGACTTCATTTATTATGGTATCATTAAAAAGCCATACAAAAAGGGTAGTGGAGGAGTTTCAAAAAGAAGCCATGTCGTTGCCCGAAGTAATGGAATTTTATTACATATCAGGTAATTACGATGCACTGCTCAAGGTTATGGTTGCCGACATGAGTGAGTTTAAGGAGTTTTTGGAAATTAAGTTGGCCAGTGTGGAGCACATTACGCAATTCCACAGTATTTTTGTGATCTCCGGCGACAAAAAAGATGGATTTGATGTGATGGAAAAATAAAAAAGGCTGCCTTTTTTAGACAGCCTCTTATTTTGAACCTAACCGGTCTTTTTTATTTTTACTTAGTACTGTCCCTAAAGTCGGGGTGTTCAGTGAATAAACTCCATTTTCAAGGCTTTATTCGCAAGCC
>CAYPSX010000243.1:0-5598 GCA_964413185.1 uncultured Bacteroidales bacterium | reverse complement strand
GCCACTTTGGGTTGGGATGTGCATGCGTTCGATTTGAGCAGCATCGGCAGAGAGAAAGCATTAAAACTGGCCAAAAAACACAATGTGCAAATAGATTATCGTGTTGGTGATTTGACTGAATTAAATTACGAAGAAAATTCTTTTGATGCTATTGCCCTTATCTATACACACTTTGCACCCGGTTTACGCGAGCAGCATCACAAAAAACTCGATGCTTATTTAAAGCCCGGAGGGAAATTTATCATTGAGGGATTCCGTAAAGAGCAGCTTAAGCGCCTCCAACCCGGAGAAAAAGGCGGTGGACCCAAAAAACTTGAAATGCTTTACAGTGAAAACGAACTTCGCAGCGATTTCTTAAATTACGAAATTGTTGATTTGCACAATGCTGAAGTAGAACTGGCAGAAGGCCCATTTCATAAGGGAAGCAACGCGGTGATTCGATTTGTTGGCCGTAAGGTAGGTTGATAAAGGCAAAACTGTTTTTACCCTGTTATTATCACTTTGATAGTGTAAAAAAATCCCTCTGGATTGTAAAGAATTAGTTGGTGATGTAACCTTTTCATCGTGTTTTCGTCCTCAACGGTGAAACCTTTTAAAACATCAATTATGACCAAATTTATATCAACTTTAATTTTTACTGCGCTAATTTTTTGCAACGGACAAAGTTTTTCGCAGGATATTACAGGGCCAATTTTACGAGTAATTGAGAAAGAACAAACTACCGACAGAAATAATGTTTATCTTGAGATTCTTGACTCCGCTTCTCAACGCAAATATTATGTCGATGATTATTTTTTGGTCTTCCTTGTAGAGCGTACACATCACATTCTTTTAAGCGATTTTGTTAAAACTAATTTCAAAGATACTATCACCATAAAATTGGAAGGAGCAAAGTTTGAAAACCAGAAAAAAGGAGACAAGCAGGTTCAGTTTATTACAAAATTTGAAAAGATTTATCCCAATTACCCTGTCTCAAGTCGTGGATATGATTATTCTTCATTGAATCCCGGAAAACCATCTCCGGATTTTCATCATCGTTATATTCAGGTACCAAAAATATACAGTAAACCGGAATCAGGAACGTTTAATCTTTATTATGAAGTGTGCAGTGATTTTGATCCGAATAAACCCACCGTACTAATAGCAACTGATGGGCAGCGTTCACTGTCGCAGGTTGGGTGGGCTGATAAGTATAAAAAAATGTTTGGCCTTGATTTTAACACGGTTACGTATGAATATAGAGGGATGTTTGCGTCCCATATCTCTGAAGTTTCCAATAAAAATACAGATTGGAATACGTTATTTGAAATACTCAATGCAGATAATGTAGTGGAAGATATGGAGCGTATTCGCCGCGATTTACTCGGCGATGAAAAAATTTATGTTCTTGGTGGCTCCGGCACAGCTATGATGGGACTGAAATATGCTGCCACTTATCCCGAAAAAGTTGAAAAAGCATTTTTAATGAGTTTTTTCAAAGATACCAAAGGAAGTAGTGAGGCCGGAGTGTACTTTTTCGATAAATTTTTAACAGATAATAATCTAAAAGAGACCTACAAACTCAGCTTGAAGGAACCCTGGGTTAATCAGGATCAATTGCTGTTTATTATTCAGCGATTGTTTTACTGGGATAAAAGCAAAGTGGAAGAACTTCTTAAACAGGTAAAGAAAGGGGAACGTAAACTCTATAATCAATACACAAAAATGGTGGGAGATGTTGATATTTATATCCGCTCTGTACAAAAATATAAGCCTTGGACAGTGGTTTTTATGTACGAAACCAACATTAAAACTTCTTTAGGAGATTTGCCTGACATTAATTATCCTTTTTATGAAATGGGAGCTCCATTGCGAAAAGCCAGACAAAAAAATAGTGCTGATTTATTTGATATTCAGCATCTCAATAAACTAAAAGCTCCTGTATTGTTAGTTGCCGGCAGTTTAGATCAGGTTGCTCCTGTAAAGCAATTGGAAAGGATTCATGAGCAACTGCCCAACTCAAAACTCGCTGTTATTGAAGCTTACCATTGTCTGCAATCTTCTGATGAATCAAAACAATGTCGTGCTCAAATGGCAAACATGTTTTTTAAAGATGATCAGGCATTTACAGCAGTCAACAAATTTTTAAACAAGGAAAATAAACTTTGCAAAGTAATACGCATTTTAAAATAGTTTTTTACAGAGAAATATATTGTAACTTTTGGAACAAAAAGCGATATATTATAGCATAAGTTCGATGTAAATTATAAAGATCATGGCAAAAAAAGAAAATCAAACAAACTTCAAATCAAAATGGAGCAGAACAGGCTTTATAGCCCTTGAAATTTTCAATGGAATAAGCGCATTGGCCGGGGGATTCGGCCTCATGACAAATCCTGATGGCAAAGCGCTCATGATGGATATCTCTTGGTTAGACGGTACTCCATTTTCATCTTTTTTAATACCCGGAATTGTTCTTTTTGTTGTAAACGGCATTGGAAATAGTGTGGGAGCGGTGCTTTCACTACGTAAACACAAAATGGCGCCATATATCGCTGCATTTTTCGGCTTTGTAATGATGGTGTGGATTGTAAGCCAGGTTGCATGGATTGGTTACCAGAGTTTTTTACAGCCGTTGTACTTTGGAACAGGAATAGCTCAGCTCATTATGGCCTATATTTTTGTTGTAAAAAACAGTAACCCGGAAATAAATTAACCTGATAATGAATTGACTAACCCGCAATTCATTTCATAAAACTTAAAACCATGAATAAATTAGTTTTGATTTTCGCATTCTTTGCACTGCTTTATGTTTCGTTATGGACTCAGGCACAAACAGTAGATGATTATGCCGGTGTTCTAAAAATGCAAGGGCAGAATCCGGTAGAGCTTGTTCATCAACAATTGAAAAACCACGATTTGATAATTTTTGATGATGCCCTCCATTTTGCAAAGGAGCCATTTGATTTTTACGGCGATTATATTCGCCAAAAACCGGAAACCATCGACTATATTTTTATCGAAGTTTTTCAAACGAATATTCAAAAAGACCTGGATGCTTTTTTGAATTCGCCGGAAATGGACAGCTCTTTGCTTTATCCTGTTTTTCAAGCCGATTATACATACGGTTGGAGGTATGAAACCTATCTTGAGTTGTTGACTACTGTATGGAAAGTGAACAGGCAACTCCCTGATGAAGAGCGTATTCGTGTAATTGCGGTTAACCCGCCCATTTACTGGGAAGCCATTCACACAACGAGTGATTATGATGAATTTCGCAAAACGCTGATTAGCCGCGATCACTTTATGTACAGTATAGTGCTGAGTTATATGAAAAATTTTGAAAACGGTAAAAAAGGATTTTTTCTTACCAATACACGCCATGCCTACAAGGGTATTCGTAAAAAAGATGGTACATTTTTCTGGAATTCGGGTACATTTTTTCATCAATGGCACCCCGGAAAAACTTATGCTATACGATTCAATAATATGAACCTGCAAATTTCTACAATAAAATCGAAAACAGGAAAAAGTATGCAGGGATTAGATAGAGTTGATTATCAGTGGATACGTATGGATGATGGGAAATGGGATGCAGCATTTGAAAAGAATGGAGGTCGACCGGTTGCTGTGCCCCTGGAGAATAATATTTTTGGTGAAACACACTATGTAGGGAATCATATGGCCGATTGCGCTCCCAATCAAACCATGTACAATGCATTTGATGCTGTAATTTTTCAAAAGCCATTAGAGCAGACACAAAAGAGTGGTGAAACCGGTTTTTTTTATACTACAGCCTTCAAAAAAGAAGTTGAAAGACGTGTGAAGATTTTAAATGAAGGCAATTTGGAAGAATTTTTGCAAAACCAAAAATGCAAAACAGTCAGTGAATTTGTCGATAAATTATGCCGGGCACAGCCAGCAATGAAAAACCCACTAATTAAATAAAAGTCTTTTATGAGCTACAAAAAGGTTATCATCAAACAATTTGGAGGCATCAATGAACTTGAACTCGTTACCGAACAGGAATTGCCGGAGCCGGCACCCAACGAGGTGCGTGTAAAGGTGTTAACCACCTGTGCCAATTTTACGGATGTAATGATTCGCAAAGGCATGTACCCCGATGTGAAAGAAAAACCGCCCTTTACGCCCGGCTACGATATGGTTGGTGTGGTAGATAAAACCGGCAACGGAGTTGAAGATTTCAAAAAAGGTGATCGCGTTGCAGACATGACCGTAATTGGTGCGTATTCAGAATATATGTGCATTCCGGCTGAAAAGCTGATTAAAGTTCCTGAATCTCTGGATGCCGGCGAGGCAGTAAGTCTTGTGCTTTCGTATGTTACTGCTTATCAGATGATGTTTCGCGAAGCAAACCTTAAAAAAGGACAATCTGTTCTTGTGCATGGCGCAAGCGGTGCTGTTGGTCAGGCATTGCTTCAGTTGGCGAAGCAGTTGCAATTGAAAGTTTTTGGTACCGCTTCGCGAGAAAAGCATCCGCAGGTTAGTAAATATGGCGCAATTCCCATCGATTATAAAACGCAAGATTTCGTGAAAGAAGTAAAAAAACAGACTGAAAAAGGCGTAGATGTGGTTTTTGATGCTATTGGAGGAAAAAACTTTAAAAGATCATTTAAAACACTAAAACCGGGAGGCAAATTAATTGCTTATGGATTTTACAATGCAGTAATGGGCAAGGGCGGCAATATCCCGTTAGAATTCATGAAGTTGATGTTATGGAATTTGCTGCCCAATGGAAAGAAAACAGCTTTTTATTTCATTGGCGGCATGCGCAAAAAACATCCTGACTGGTATAAAGAAGACCTGCAAAAGTTGTTCAGAATGCTTGAACGGGGAGAAATACAACCACTTATAGACAGAAAAATTCCATTATCCGCCATCAAAGAAGCTCATGAATTAATTGAACAAGGCAAATTGCAGGGAAAAATTGTCGTTGAAATTGGAGAGTAGAGAGTAGTAATCGACTGTAAGTTGCCCTTTCAGGGCGCAGGTTTGCGGCAGTGAATATGCCCAAGGCGGTGCCTTGGGTTAAACTAAGTTGCCGCTTCGTGGCGGTTGGCGTATTGAAAATTTACTGGGTGATTTTGAGCAGAAGATATTAAAAAGACTGGAATTGTTGATTTGTGGCTAATTTATATAAGCACCCATTTTTTTAGCTTTTTCGGGCTGAAAGCCCAGATTATTCTAGTGTCAAGTCAAGCTTAATCTGACGGGCCAAGTATTGATCTTTTCATTTTTATCTGCGTTAAAAAATGTTTACAGAACGCTGCTATGCGCACATTTTTTGCCTTGCTAAAAATGAAAACTTCTTCAACTTACCCGTCATTTCAAGCATGACATGACACTAACCCATGGCACCGCTATGGGTTATTAATGTAGAACGGACAGCGCCCTGAAAGGACAGGTTGACTGTTTATTGATAACTTGTGAATATCAATTTTGCTAACGGTAACATTTTTTGTCTGAACAATGCTACCTTTGGGTTTTAATCCAAAAAATTCGCAATTTTGAAAATCCTCCACACATCCGACTGGCATCTGGGAAAACGGCTTTACAACCGTGAACGGTTGCCGGAGCAGCGTTTAATTCTCGATGAAA
>CAYPSX010000242.1:0-5681 GCA_964413185.1 uncultured Bacteroidales bacterium | reverse complement strand
AGGAAGCTCAACGTGTATCTGTCTGTCAAAACGTCCGGCTCTCAACAATGCTTTATCGAGCACATCTACACGGTTTGTAGCCGCCAGAATAATGACACCTGAGTTTGTATCGAAGCCGTCCATTTCGCTAAGTAGCTGATTGAGAGTATTTTCTCTTTCATCGTTGGCTCCCATATTTGGGTTTTTCCCACGGGCACGACCAATGGCATCAATTTCATCGATAAAAATGATACAGGGTGATTTCTCTTTGGCTTGTTTGAAAAGATCTCGAACGCGTGATGCGCCAACACCAACAAACATTTCCACGAAATCGGAACCCGAAATGGAAAAGAAGGGTACGTTTGCTTCTCCGGCAACCGCTTTTGCCAATAATGTTTTTCCTGTTCCCGGAGGGCCGATTAAGAGGGCTCCTTTGGGGATTTTGCCGCCAAGGTTTGTGTAGCGTTCCGGTTTTTTTAGAAAATCGACAATTTCCATCACTTCAACTTTTGCCTCTTCGAGACCTGCCACGTTAGTGAAGTCAACTTTTACTTTGGTGCCGTCTTTGTCGAACAGTTTAGCTTTCGATTTGCCAATATTGAATATTTGACCACCTCCGGCACCACCGCCTCCGGTCATGCGTCGCATAATGAAAATCCAAATGGCAACAATAATAACGATTGGGAGTATCCAGCCGATTAGGTTGCCAATATGGTCTTCTCGCGTTTCGTACTGCGGACTAATTCTTTGTTCTTCTGTAAAGTTTTTCTGGGCTTCCTCAATTTGTTTTTCAAAATATTCTACGGAACCAATGGTGAAGTAGTAATGTGGCCCGGTATTGTAGGCATCTTTTGAGAATTCTTTGTAGCGCCCGCTACCCAGTTCTGATGGTTTAATGAAAACTTCAACTTTTTGTTTGTTTACAACTACGAGTTGTTCAACATCGTGCTGGGTAAGCATGTTGTTTTTAAAATCTTTCCAGGTTGTTTCTTTGGCACTGGTGCCAAAACCACTAAAGAATTGCATGCCTATTATTAACAATGCAATTGCACCATATATCCAATAAATGTTAAATTGGGGTTTTTTGGGTGGTTTTTGCTGGTTGCTTTTTTTTGTATTTTGTTTTTCTTCTGTCATACAATTAAACTTATTCGTTTTGATCGTTAAAACGCGTGAATTTTCCGTCTCCCCAAAGGTCTTCGAGTTGATATTGGTTTCTGACATCTTTTTGGAATACATGTACAACTATGTTGCTGTAGTCCAGTAATATCCATTCTGCCTGCGAGAATCCTTCTTTATGAATTACCTGTTCATTGAAATTTTTATGCAATCTTTTTTCAATATTGTCGGCAATGGCATCAACCTGTCTTCCCGATTGGGCATGGCATATTACAAAATAGTCTGTTATAGAGTTTTCTAACTCCAGTAGGCTGATTTGAACTATTTCTTCACCTTTTTTTTCTCTTATTCCTTCTATGATTGATTCTAAAAGTTTTTTTTCTTCATTTTGCTGGTGCATATATTCTTTTTCTCCTTTTGTTTTCTTCTTAAGCAGGTAGCAATTTTAACGCCAAATGTAAAAAGAAATTATTCTATTTTTATTTTTACGTTGTTCTTTTGCCAGCTGGTTGTTTCGTGTATATTTATTGACGATTTTTTTTATCATTTTGCCCGATGCCTGACATTTTAACCGAAAAGCTTTTCAGTTGTTTTTGCCCGCATAAACCTCCGGGGTTGCTATCTTCTGAACTGGCTTGCTGTTTTGTATTTCCTGCCGACCATAATTTGAATGCACCCTGAGCGTTCTTTTCGGTGTTCCGGTATTATTGTTTCAATTATTATCAACTTTGTTTTTCGTATTCTGGACTCCCAGTAAGGGTTTTCTGCTTCGCGTGAGTCATAAACCGGCGATTCTGTAGTGATTAGCTCTCTGCCCCAAACAGTGTCGCGTGCAAAAATTGTCCCGGTTACAATTTTTTCTCCGTCTTCATTAAAAACAATGTTGCCATTTTTGTCTTTTTCATAAATGGGAACATGTTTTTCTGTAATTTCCTTAACAGTACGTTTGAATCTTTTTTCCGGGAAAATAATACGATAGTATACATCTTTTAATTTTCTCTCTGCACAGGTAAATATTCTGTAAATTTGGCCGCTGTACACAACTACTTTTACGCGGACTGTATCGCCGGAATATACATGGGCATAATTAGACTGGCTTCTGAAATCGTAATCGCCATAGAGGTCTTTATCGCAAAAATCTTTATTGTCGCACCTTTGGCCAAATGCGCTTAACCCTGTAACTATAATGAAAACAATTGTAATCCACTTTCTCATTTGCATTTCTATTTTACTAACATGGCCCTGCTTTCGTTCACTCGTTTTTTGATGTTTTCAAATTGTTCTTTTGTCATGGTAATACTATCGGGGTTATTGTAAAGTTCCATGTATGCCTGATTTATATCTGATATTAGCTTAAAAACGTTGTCGCTTTCATATTTTTGCGGATGCACTTCTTCCAGATACGCTTTCAGGTTTTCCAGTACATATTGCTGGTCAGCCAGGCTGTTGGTTATTTCATTTGTTTTAAATTTGTCCAGCGCATTGTACGATAAGTACAGGCTTTCTACCCACCCTGCAACAGTTATATAAGACAAAAGTTCAACTTTGTCCTGGTCTTCAAGAAACTTAAAAACTTCCCAGTAGCTGTCTGCTGTAAGGTTATAGAGTGAATCAACATTATCAAGGTTGCTTCTGAAACGTTGCATTAGGTCTTTACCATAACCGCGTGTAAAACCCAAATCATCTGCAAGAGCTTTGTTGGTCTCGAAATACGAGATTGTCTGTTGGTTTTGTCCAAAAACGGCACTGTATGCAAGGTCTGAAGCATAAAGTCCGAATGCTATGGCTTTTTCTTTCATGCTGAGATATCGGGCTGCATCATCTGTACTGAGTAACCGGTCAGGTTTAAAGCTCCCGCCTGCATTATAAAAGAACATGAAAAATTCTATTGGCGTAGGTACACGGTAAACCACCTTTGAATTGTGATTTGCTAATTCTGCTTCAGGGGCTGCGTGACTTATAGTTTCGGCTTTTTTTCGAATTTCATCCGGTTTTTTGTCACTTTTGC
This sequence comes from uncultured Bacteroidales bacterium, assembly GCA_964413185.1. Lineage (GTDB taxonomy): Bacteria > Bacteroidota > Bacteroidia > Bacteroidales > Salinivirgaceae > Salinivirga. Next base: position 2,575 of record CAYPSX010000242.1, on the reverse strand, counting down.
ATGCCGTAAATATGAGTAAGCTTATTGCCAAGGGAATAATATAACGCATATACGATTAAAGTTTGGGTGTGAAAATAGTAAATTAACGCTAATTTTTATAATGTTTATGAGACAAAAACTATTTAAGCTCTGTGTTGTTTTAAATTTATATATGCAAATATCTGAGGTTTTGCATAATTATTGATGTGTTAATTTTGTTTTTTTCGAATATAAACAGTTTATTATTCAATGCAAATTTAGTGTATTTTTTATTTGTAGAATCAATTTTTGCCAATCTAAACCGATGATTTACAAATATAAATATGCAATTGCCATACTGAACTACATAAAAATACAGCTATGCGAAAAATAATTACATTGCTTTCTATTGGTTTGTTGATGTTTTCACTTCCGGGTTATTCTCAACCTCCCGATTTCACCATGGTTTCCAGTCAGGGCGAAACTTACAATTTACATGATGAGCTGGATGCCGGTAAAACAGTAATTCTCAATTTTTTTAGTGTAACCTGCGGTTCATGCCAACTTGGTGTTCCCGCATTGGAAAAAGCCTGGAATGAACATCTAAAGAATGGCCAAAATGGTTGGGTGTGGGGCATTGAAGTTTCGTATCGCGACGATGAAGCCATAAATGATTTTTTGGATGAATATGGTGGGAGCTATCCCGGGTTTTCAATAATTGATGATGATAGTGTTTACAATGAACCTTACGGTTACGATGTCCCATACACACCGCACTACTATATGGTTTGCCCCGATTATGATGTGAGGTTATTTCCTTTGGATGAAATAGACCGGTATCTTGAAAATTGCGGAGTTGAATTGGGTACAGCTGATGTTTCACAATCTTTTGAAGTTTATGCTTCAGGTAATCAGATTATACTGGAAGATGTTCCGGTTAGTAATTATGCTTATCAAATAAAAATTGTTGATATGCAGGGAAAGATTGTTTTTGCTGATGGGTTTGCTCCCGGGAAAAGAACTTTTGAGGTTTCGGAGCCTCTCCTTGACGGTATTTATTTGGTGTCGCTTTTTGACGAACACGATCTCGCGTTTTCTGAGAAGGTTATTGTCAGGTAAATTTTGTGCGGGCCTTTTTTTAAGAAGGATATTCGTGTTTTTTTAGATGCATTTGCCGGCCGTCCCAAAATCCATACGTAAAATGTGTCAACCAATCGCCAAGGTTAATATAGGTTGTATCGTCAACTTTATGTTCAATAGGAATATGTCTGTGCCCGAAAATATAATAATCGCAATGTTTTTTGGCTTCGTGTTCTTTAATGAAACGTATTAAGTGTTCTTTATCAGGATTAAAGTTCCCAACGCTTGTCCCTTTTGTGTAGCGGCTGTGGTTCGACCAACGGTGACCAAAACCAACGGCCGAATTTGGATGTATCCTGGCAAAAAGCCACTGCAATACCGGGTTGGTGAACATGCCTTTTAAAAACTTAAACCCCCAGTCTTTGTCGCCCAGTCCGTCGCCGTGGCCAATAAAAAAATCTTTCCCGTCTATTTTGTGAATTACGGGTTTGCGGTAAACTTTTACGCCAATTTCTTTCGGCAGGTAATCGAAAACCCACACATCGTGGTTTCCCGTGAAAAAGTGAACCGGGATACCACGATCTGTGAATTCTGCTATTTTGCCCAGAAAACGTGTAAATCCACGCGGTACAACATGCTTATATTCAAACCAAAAGTCAAAAACATCGCCCAGAAGATATAAGGCATCTGCATGGTCAATTATACTGTTTAGCCAGTTAACTACATGTTTTTCACGCTCAATGCTTTTTTCCCTTTTGGGGAATCCCAGGTGCATGTCTGAGGCAAAATATATTTTCGACATATAATAATTATTGGTGTTTTATTGCACGCACTATTTGGCGAATAATTCTTCGAGTTTCTTGCCAAGCTGCTCACCGCGCAGGTTTTTAGCAATAATTTTTCCTTCCGGATCTAACAGAAAACTGGCCGGGATCGATTGAACGTTGTATTTTTTAGCTGCCGCTGATTGCCAAAACTGTAAATCGCTTACGTGCTTCCAGCCTTTAAGCCGGTCTTCGCGTATACCTTGCGCCCAGTCTTCTTTGGTTCTGTCGAGCGATACCTGGTAAATCTCAAATCCTTTCCATTTGTATTTCCAGTAATTTTTTACAAGGTTGGGGTTCTCTATGCGGCAGGGTTTGCACCACGATGCCCAAAAATCCAGCAAAACATATTTCCCGCGCAGGGAGCTTAATTTTACAGTATCTCCGTTAAGGTTTGGCAGTGCAATTTCAGGGGCAACTGCACCTTTTTTTAACCGTTGGCTGGCCGTTATGCGCTGCTTTTCCTGCGATTTTACTTTGCGCACAAAATTATTCAGCAAACTGCTGATTCTGGAGTTTTCATATTGAGAAGCCAGTGCTGTATCAACCATTTCAAAATAGTTAATGTCTTCTATGGGGTCGAATACCGTTTCATTGGCTACCCTGAAAGACAACGCTACATAAGAGGCTAGGGGATATTCATTCTTTTTTATGAAGTTTTCCAGATATTTCCGCTCTTTTTCAAGCGTTTCCATGCTTTCTTGCTGAAGGCT
>CAYPSX010000241.1:5629-5720 GCA_964413185.1 uncultured Bacteroidales bacterium | reverse complement strand
AATTGCAACCGCTGTGCTTTTCTTTTGGGTTAAATTTAATGAATTAACCTGAAAACTCCATAAAAAAAACACCGACAGATTTTTGCCGGTG
>CAYPSX010000241.1:0-5619 GCA_964413185.1 uncultured Bacteroidales bacterium | reverse complement strand
GTTTTTTTATAGTCTGTTATACTAATTATTTAGCATTTTTCATTTCCTCGGGCATCCATGCTTCAACAAGTGTTTTATGTGCTTCATACCATCTTTTTGCTGCTATAAGCGGGTCATTTCCCTTTTCAATGGCATTCATAAGGTTATATAACTTCATTTCTTCCATATTGAAGTTTTTGAAGAATTTACCTACAACCGGACGATCTTTAACAAATCCCGGGCGTGTTACAATTGCACATACATCTTTTGGAAAGATATCTTTTGGATCTTCCAAATATTTAAGATCGTAATCAGCCCACATGAAATGTGGTTTCCATCCTGTAATAATGATGGGTTCTTTTTTGTCATAAGCTCTTTTAAGTGATGCCAACATTGCGGGTCCGCTTGAACTTATTTGTTCATATTTCAGATCATACTCTTCAATAGCTTTTTCAGTATTTCCGTGAATTCCTGCTCCACTTCCAATACCAATAATCTCACCATCAAATTTTTCTACATGGTCGTTGAGTTCAGCAATGGAATTTATATCAACATACCGTGGTACAACTAAACCTGTGGTTCCTCCACTGAATGATTCGCCAATTTTTTCAAGTTTATCGCCATATTTTTCCCAATAGTTGGCGTGGGTGTGAGGCAGCCATGCATCCATCATTACATCAGCATCACCTTTTGCAAGCGAAGCATAAATCGGACCTGGTTCAATGGGTGTAACTTTTACGTTGTAACCTTTATCCAAAAGAGCAGCTTGTGCAAGGTGTGTAAAAGCAATTCCTTCGGCCCAGTTAGGGTACAGGATTGAAATTTCCTGATCTTTTTTACTATCTTTTTGATCAGTTTTATCCCCTTTTTGACCTGATTGGCAGGCAGCAAATGTAAGAAAAGCTGCACCTGTTAAAATAGCCAAAAATGATTTCATGGAAAATTTTAATTTTTTCATAGTTCTTCAATTTTTTGTTAATTATTAAATTAATCTTAAGATGACGATTTACCAAAACCAAGGTTCTGTGTTATTCTGTCCAGTATAATGGCTAGTACAACAATACCAAGTCCGGCTTCGAATCCAAGTCCTATATCTGCCTGGAGAATACCTTTATAAACGGCTTGTCCTAAACCACCAGCACCTACCATAGATGCAATTACTACCATAGATAGCGACAGCATAATTACCTGGTTTACACCGGCTAAGATGGTTGGCATTGCCAATGGCAATTGAACTTTAAAAAGTAACTGCCGTTTGGTTGATCCAAAAGCCTTTGATGCCTCTACAACATCTTCGGGTACATTTCTTATCCCCAGGTTTGTTAAGCGCACTGCCGGTGGTAAGGCAAAAATTATGGTTGCCACAACTCCCGGTACATTACCAACACTAAATAAAATAATGGCCGGAATAAGGTATACAAATGCCGGCATGGTTTGCATAAAATCCAGGATTGGTCTTATAATTTTCTCGGCTCCATCATTACGCGATGCATATATGCCTAATGGAATTCCTATTACCAGTGCAATTAGGGCAGAGGCAAGAATAAGTGCAATGGTCATCATTGTTTCTTCCCAATAGCCCATAAAATAAAGCAGTAGCAGACCCAATATGGTGAAAATAAACATCCCTCCGCCTGCTTTCCAGCCTGCTTTAGTGAATAATTTTCCTCGTGCCGGCAGGTAGTAAGAAAGCATGGCGAAAATAATTATTGTGAGCCAAAAGGGGGAATTAAGCAATATATATTGCATGGCAGTTACTACTGCATCAATTCCGGCTGTTATGGCATCGAAAAAGCCACTTGCGTTATCTGATAACCATTCAACACCTTTTTCTACATATTTTCCAATTTCCAGTCTCATAAGTTAATTCCTCCTTCTTGTTTTAGTTGGACAACTTCTTTTTGTTGTTTGCCAATCATTTCACCAATTACTGATGAATGTACCACAACGCCGATTAGTTTTTTGTTTTCGTCAACAACGGCCATGTTGTAAATATTGTCAAGAAACAGAGGGAGAAGCTCGGCCACAGGGGTTTCCGGATTTACAGCCATCACTTCTTTTTTGGTATGCATATATTCGCTGATTTTCGACTGTCCTTTTTCTTCCATTTCCGCCATTTCAGAGTCTTTTACAAAACCCAAAAAGGTATTATCATGATCTACAACCGGAAGTGAAGTTACCCCAAATTTACGCATTTTTCTTAAGGCAATTTTAGGACCATCATGGTCGATTCGGATACTGGCCGGTTTTTCGAACATAATGGAACCGGCTGTTATAATGCCACCTCTGTCAACATTCTCAACAAATGCTTTAACGTAATCATTTGCCGGATTTGTGAGAATTTCTTCAGGTGTTCCGATCTGCACAATTTTCCCATCTTTCATTATGGCAATACGGTCGCCTAGTTTAAGGGCTTCATCCAAATCGTGTGTAATGAAAAGAATGGTTTTTTGTACTTTATCCTGAAGCTGTAACAATTCGTCCTGCATGTTATTTCTAATCAACGGGTCGAGGGCGCTAAAGGCTTCGTCCATTAATAGAACTTCAGGATCGGTTGCCAGTGCCCGTGCCAAACCAACGCGCTGTTGCATTCCACCACTGAGCTGGCCGGTCATTTGTTCTTCGTAACCTTTTAGTCCGACTGTTTCAATAACTTCGTATGCTTTTTTAATTCTGGCCTCTTCATCTATACCTTGTATTTCAAGGCCAAAACCAACGTTAGAGCTAACTGTGCGGTGTGGCAGCAGACCAAAGTGTTGAAAAACCATGGTCATTTTTTTTCTGCGTAACGTGCGAAGCTCGGTTTCGTTGGTTTGCAAGATGTCTGTATCGTCCATAATAATGGAACCTGATGTAGGTTCAATCAAACGATTGAAACAACGGAGCAGGGTTGATTTCCCACTTCCGGAAAGGCCCATTACAACGAAAATTTCGCCCTTCCTGATTTCCAGATTGGCGTCGTAAACCCCTGCTGTACAACCTGTTTTGTCAAGAATGTCGGCTTTGGATACGCCTTCATTCAAGAGTTTTAGGGCTTCTTTTTTTCGTTTTCCGAAAATGACATTTAGGTGTTTTACTTGTATGTCACTCATATTGGTTTATTTAAGTTTATAATAAAGCCCTTAGCGCAAAGGCTAAGGACTTTAGGGTGTATTTTAGAAATAGTATCCTACGTTAATGTTGAAACGCATGTTCCATTCAACATCTGATACGGGTACGGGTTCTCCAACTTTTTCAGGATCGTCTGTAGTGTAGAAATAGTCGTTGTCGTCTTCAGTAGTTGGATCATCAGCCTGGTAAAGTCTTCCCTGACCTAGTCCAACACCAAAATCTTCAGTCAACCAGGGTTGGTTTTTACCCATAGCGAAATCAACATACGTGTAAATAGGGCCGGCTGAGATTAAGAAACCAGGTATTAAGTGGTATGTGTCTTCAAAGTTTTCGTTTACTTTATCAATCAAAGTAAAGTCAACATAAGGCTGAATGCTGCTAATTGGACCCCACTCAACTGGAATACTGTAGGCCAGTCCGGCTACAATCATGTTGGCATTGTTGGCAACGCTGTATGGAAATCCATAAGCTCCCATAGCCACCATGTCAAGGCTTGTACTGTCATCACCTTGTGCAGCATAGTTGTAGTTAACAAATTCACCTTTGAAGTTCAGGTTTCCAAAATTAGCTACAACATGGCCGGCAAAGGCGGTTGATAATTCTGAATCATCAATAACTGAGTTGTAGTTTTGACCTACCTGCATTGAAGCGCCAATTTCAATACCGTCGGTAATATGGTAAGCTGCACGCAGGTTGAACTGATTCAATTCGCGTATTGAGGCAGATTCGTAAACAAAAGTTTCATTTTCTTCATCGTAATATCCGGAGTAGTTTCCGCCGGCATCGGGCACTATGTCGTAAGAGTAGCGACCTGATCCGGGTCCGGTCCAGTTTACGCCTCCACTGGCTGGCCCTTGAGGTTCGGCCTGACGGTAATAAGCAACGGCCAGATCAAGATTGTCGATTAATTTAAGGTCAAATTTGATACCCATGTCATAATCGTCCTCAAGACCAACATAGTAAGGTCCCTGGAACCACCATGAGTGGGATGCAAATTTTGTAATGCCAAATGGAACCTGACTTACACCTAGCTTCATGTAAGCTTTGTCTCCAAATCCATAGCCAATCCATCCATGGTGTATAAAATGTGTGGCAAAAGTAGGATAGAATCTGTATTCGAAACTAAGGTCCAAACCTTTCATGGTACCATCAACATTTAATCGCCATGTGTCCCACGTTGCATAATTATTCAGTGTGGTCGACTCGCTTTCGTAGCTTTCGCTGATGATGTTATAGCGCATAGCACCACCAAATTTAAAGCCGTCTTTTTTCTCTTCTTCTTCCTGTGCAAAGGAAACAGAAGAACTGATCGTTAGAATCAAAAAAATACTTAAAAATTGAACAAAGTTCATTTTTCTCATAATAATTTTGGTTTTAAGTGAATAAAATATGTAATAAGAAATAAATTGCTGAATATGAGCTGCAAGAATGCAATAGTTGCCTATTGCTCACCTGAAAACAGTCATAGAAAGGTTACTGTCTTGTGCAAAAAAATATAAGTAATATTTAGCACAAGCACCACTACGTTAATACAAAATGTGTTTTGTATTGCCATATTTGCAAAGTTAATGAATTAAACCTAATTCAAAAAACATCCAAAATTGTTCAACATAAGTGATTAATTGTAATGTTTAAAAAATTATTAATTTATTGTTTTTCAGGTTTTTGGTTATTCATACTTTATTAACTAATGAATGTCGGTTTTGTTTAAAATATCTTCAACTTTATTGATGTTTTTGAATGCGCCTGACCATTTATGCGTTTATTTTGTAGATTTGTGAAAAATTTTTAATCAAATGAGCAAAAGAGTACTTGTTGTTGATGATTCCGATAGCATTCGGGAATTAATTAGCCTAACACTTAGCGAAGAAGGGTATGAGATTGATACAGCCGTAAATGGCATGGATGCTCAAAAAATACTCGATGGAAGAATAATTGACCTGGTAATTACAGATTTGCACATGCCGGAGATGGACGGAATTGCCCTTATCCGGGAAATCAGATCGAATGACTCGTATAAAACCATACCCATATTATTCTTAACTACGGAATCGCAGGCAGAAAAGAAAAAACAAGCGAAAGAAGCCGGAGCTACAGGCTGGATTATCAAACCTTTTGTGCCCGATAAACTGAAAGCAGCCCTGCGGAAAGTGCTACGTTAAATCTTTCTTTTATGTGTTGCGACACACATAATTCGTTGATATTTTTTTAAGAAAAAAAAAATAACGTATTAAAAAGGTTTGAATGCGTTATTCCGAACGAAGTAAAGGAAGCTCGTCACAAAGTTCAATTTCAGCGAAGCCAATTTCTTTGATTTAGTAATCAGAAGAATTTTTTTTCGTACCACCTACCAATGACATATTTAAGAAAGCTCCACGCAACGCTCGCAACGAAAGCGCAGCGATCGCAACGTTGGACTCGTAGCGTTCGTAGCGTATTTTTCGTGGCGATCGTGGCGTGAAAGAATTATATAGATAGTGTCCGTCAATAAACTCCATTTTCTGCGTTATTCTCACTCAAACTCGTATC
>CAYPSX010000240.1:0-5726 GCA_964413185.1 uncultured Bacteroidales bacterium | reverse complement strand
ATCCAATTTGTCCTTGTGTGTGCATTTTAATTTGCAGGCGCCTGAATCCCGACATGTTTTCGGTAAAAAGCTTTTGTCCTTCAGCGTGAAGCGTATCAATGAGCAGCGATGTTTTCCCGCTGCCAGAGCGGCCTGTAAATGCTACAATTTCCCCACCCGGAATTTCCAGATCTATATTTTTTAAATTGTGTGTATGAATATCTTCCAGCTTAATAGCCGAAGTTTTTGTTTTAATAGTTTTTTGTTGGGGTGATGGAGGCGTTTTCAGTGCAACGGTGGTGGGAGATGCATGTGAGTTGAAAAATGTACTTGTATCGCCGCAAAATAACGCCTTGCCGCCATTTCTGCCACCTTCGGGGCCTATGTCAACAATCCAGTCAGAAGCAGCAATCATTTGCTCATCGTGCTCTACAACAACCACAGTGTGGCCTTGCGAAATAAACTCGCGTAAGGCAGCGATGAGTCGTTCAATATCTGCCGCGTGCAATCCCGTTGTAGGTTCATCAAGTATATACAAACAAGCCCCGGAAGTTTTTTTATGCAGCGAAGCAGCCAGTTTTATGCGCTGTGCTTCACCTCCCGAGAGTGTTGATGAGGATTGTCCCAAATGCAAATAACCCAGGCCGAGTTTTTGCATGGCTGTAAGAAAACCGATGGTTTTAGGTTGATTTTTAAGAACTTGCGCCGCTTCATCTACGCTCATTTCCAGAATTTCATGAATGTTTTTACTGTTCAGGGTTACTTCCAAAATTTCCGGCTTGTAGCGCGATCCGTGGCAAACAGGGCAGGGTTGAACCAGGTCTTCGAAAATGTGCATGCCGGTTTTCACTACACCGGTTCCTTTGCAGGCTTCGCATTGGCCTTGTTTGCTGTTGAATGAAAAATGACCGGCTTTGAGTTTTTGCTTTTTGCCCGCTGGTTGCTGTGCAAATATTTTACGCAGTTCATCGAAAAGTCCGGTGTAGGTTGCCGGATTACTGCGCGATGTGCGCCCGATAGGTTTTTGATTTACCGCAATAATTTGTGAAAATGTATCGGTTTTGAGCAGTCCGTAATTAACCAGCGTGCTTTTTCCTGCGCCCGATACACCCGTTATCACGTTCAGTGCGTTTTGCGCAAAATCGAATTGCTGATTTTTTATGTTATATTCGTTTGATATTGAGATTTTAAATGTATTTTCTATTGTTGTGGCGGACTTAATTGTTTTTGTGTTGATCTTTCCTGCTAATACCTGTGAGGTAGGACTGTTTTTCAGTTCATTATTTGCGAGTTCATCGGGTGTGCCCGAAAAGATTAATTTGCCACCAAATGAACCTGCTCCCGGCCCCATTTCAATGATATGTTGAGCTGCCCGTATTATTTGCTCGTTATGTTCTACTACCACAACCGTGTTTCCTTTTTCTACAAGTTGATAGAGCGTGCGTGTAAGCGTATCAACATCCCGCGGATGCAGCCCGATGCTGGGTTCGTCGAAAATGTACAGTACGCCTGTGAGCCCGTTTTCGTTGAGTTGCGCAAGCCGCATGCGCCGTAATTCACCCTGCGAAAGCGTTTCGCTCAATCTGTCAGCCGAAATGTGGCCAACACTCAGTTTCGTAAGCTGTTTTAATCTGCCAATGATGGATTGAACCAACATTTTTTCGCTTTCAACAGTGATGTTTTGTTGCGATAAATGTGGCAATAATTCACCGAAAGGGATATGTTTAATTTCGGCAAAACCAAACCCTTTCCAGGTTGCAGAAAGCGCATTTTTATTTAGTTTTTGACCGTCGCATTCCGGGCAGGTTCGTGAAGAAACAAAGCGCAGAATATTATCGTTCCGGTCGCGTTTTAAAATGTCTTCCATTACGGGCACAATGCCTTTGTAGAAGCCTTCGTCGCGTGGTCGGGCAGTCATTCCGCTCCATTTCATGCGCGATTCCAGTGAATGTTTACCGTACAGTACTTTTACTTTTGTGCTACCTCGCAGAATGGTGTTTTTTTGCACATCGGTGAGCTCATTCCAGGACTTGTCAACGCTGAAGCCCTCACTTTGGCAAACTTTTTCCAGTTCATCAATCGTAACTTGCGAATAAATCGTGTATCCATTGGGCAACGTAATGGAGAGAGCGCCTTCGCGCAGTGATTTGTGTGGATCAGCTACAATTTTATCCACATCAATATACTCCTCAATACCCAGGCCTTTGCAATGCGGGCACCAGCCTTTTTCGGAGTTGAAAGAGAATTGGTTGCGGTTCAGGGATAATTGTTGGTCGTTATAACGCGAAAACAATTGCCGCAGCAAGGGCGACAATTCACTGAATGTGCCGGCCGTAGAGCGCCGGTTGGCTTGCACATGCGTTTGCCCGATGCTGATGACGGGCAGAAGACCCGAAATTTCCGAAACTTTCGCCGGACGAACCTTCCCGAGCTTTGAGCGCGTATAGGCCGAAAAAGTTTCCAGGTACATGCGCTGCCCTTCGCGAAAAAGCACATCGCGCACAAGGCTGCTTTTCCCGCTGCCCGAAAGACCCGTAATTACAGTGAATTGATTGTGCGGTATGGATAAATCGACCTGTTTAAGATTGTTCTCTGCTGCACCTTTTATTTGAACCGACTTCATATATTTTTCGTTTGTGCACAAAGATAATGAAAACTATGCGTAGTTTTGTTGAGCGAAACCCTCACTTGTCTCATTCTAGTACTTCTGGTAATGTTTTATACAGTGTTTGCAATGGAAATAGCCCGTGAAATTCATTATAGTGAGGGCTTCGCTATGTGACTAAAAAAATGCAACCAACAAAAAAAAGGAGCCCTGGGAAACGGCTCCTTTTCATAGTTGTTATATCCTAGAAAGTTAAGCGTAGGTTACCCATGAATGTTATACCCGGTTGTGGCAGGCGGGAATTGTACCATCCACTACTTTCTGTAGTGAGGACATTGCCCGTGTATTCCAGGTCTTCTCCGCCACTTGCATCACGGTATCCCGGGTGATAATAATCCTGATCAAATACATTGTATACTTTTAATCCTATAGCCAGACCTTCTACCCCAAGGTTTTTGTAATTGATGAACGCATCGGTTACAAAATGTGCATCAATTTTCTCAATGGGATTGCTTTCAACTGTTTCAATTTCACTGATATAGCGATTTTGCAAACTTAAAGACAAGTCTTTGGTGAAGTATGCAGTTATCATTGCTTTTACTTTAATTGGAGCCATGTTTCCAGTGGGCTTCCAACCCTCACCATCATCTAAATTTTCTTCAGAGTTGATGTACGAAAAGTATACATCGGCTTTTAACCTGTGAAAGAACCCGGCTAAGTCGTTTACATAATATTTCCCGGCATATTCAAACCCCATCATTTTTCGTTCTCCAATATTTTCTGCTCCGGCAATTACATCGTACCCCAGATTGTAAAAATAGTTAATGCTGTTAGAAAAGTTCCCTTTTGAATATGATACAGACTCTTCTATTGTCATAATTCTTTCAGGTTTTAAATTAACATTAGAGGAGCTTCCGGCCCATCCACCATATAGAGCACGTGCAGTGGGTTCAAGATATGCTTGTCCATAGAATGATTTAATAATAAAGCCTTCAAAAGGCTCAATAACTATCCCTGCACGTGGATTCCAAACACCGCCAAAAAGACTGTTGTTGTCATAACGTAGGCCCAAAACAACATCGATTTGTTCTATGGGCGTTATTTTGGCCTGAGCATAAGCTCCGTAGTCCTGCATTGTAAAGTGATTGTCCATCGTCAACTCATCGTCAGGAACATCGGGAAATGGGTAGTCTGACACTGAGTCTGATGGAAAAAATGGCCCATAGTTTATACTATATGCTCCCTGAAGTGTTCGTTTTTCATATTTCACACCCGCATTTAATGCGAAAAATTTTGTGTGTTTATATGAAAAATCCTGATAAAGTGAGAGTGCTTCGTTTTCTGTGGTCCAATAACTGGCATCAACTCCACCACTGTAGCGTTCAAGGAAAAGTGAGTTGGTCGGATGGCCGCTATTTCTGAATTTCAATAACGTTTTTGAACGGATGGGGTTGGTCATCGCATCGGATTTGAACTCATCTTCGTATTTGGCAAAATAGGTCATTTCATCGAACCCCCACATTTGAGAATTTAAAACCTTGTCTCCGGGCCATTCAGTTCCATAACCCGATTCATAACGGAAGTTGATAAATCCAACAGTTAAACCTTTATAATTCACAGACCCTGCAAAGTAGTGAGAGTTAATAGGGCTCTGATATCCTGTGTAATTTGTTTTTGAGAACGGGCCCCATAGCAGTGTGTCGTTATACAATCTTGAGTCCAGGGCTGATGTACGGTCTGACAGGTCGTGCCCATCGGTGTTGTAAAATCGGCCTGTAAAGTTAATATTTATGTCATTGATATTTTTCAGGTAATTGACATCGGCAACCATTGTGTTGTTTTGTCCATAATGAAGATCAACAGTGGAGCTCCCTTCTTTTTTAGTAATGATGTTAATCACCCCTGCGAATGCATTTGGTCCGTAAATAGCGGAAGCCGGACCATATACGAATTCAATTTGCTTTACATTAGCCAGCGGGTACATGGCAAACAAATTCATGTTGTTGTTGTACAGGTGGTTCATAGACATTCCATCGATCATTAAAAGCATTTGGTCGCTTGTTTCCTTTCTGTACCCACGGGCGTAGAGGTAATAGTTGTCATCTCCGAATGCACGAGACAAATCAAATCCGGGTAAATCATTTAACACGTCGTACATTTCAATGTAGCCGCGTTCCTCAATGTCTTTGGCACTAATAATAATAATTGTCGCAGGGGCTCTGTTCAGAGATTCTTCTGTGTTGGAGGCCGATGTAACGTTAATTTTCATTAAATCTTCCAGCGACATTTCGAACAGGTCTTCTTCTGCCAGGTTTTCTGTTTTTTCTTCCTGTGCAAACATGTTTGGTGTTATTAAAAAGAACACCAATAGATAAAAAAGTACTAGATAATTCTTCATAGTTGCGAATTTTAAGGTTAGTAAATTTGTTTGTCTGGTTTAGTTTGGTTAGTTAAAGGTACATCATAAAGGAAACACTTATGTAGGTTGTATTACGTGATATAAAGGGGTTTTTATTTTTTCCAAAGTTAGGTTAACTATGTGTAAATAAGGGTGTAGTTTAAATATATTATTAATAAATAGTAAATTATTGGAATATCTTTTTCTATTGTTGAAAAATTCGTGTTCGGTAAAATACGGGTGGTTTTACCTGATTGTTTTGTCGAAAAAAACGGTTTTGGTATTTGCAAATTGTTTATTGGTGTGTGGTATTATTTCATGCATGGGTAGTAATAAGGTAGTAATAAGCCGAATTGCAAATTCGGCTTAACGTTCCGTTTTTAATTACATGGCGCGTATTTGTTTTACTGTTTCGATTTTAATGAACATTCAAAATATGCACGGACGTTCGAGTTCAGCTAAATTTGCAATTCAGCCGTATTGCAAACTGTACAGATTGTGGACTGGTCAGTCATTGCTGGCTGCTGCGAAACAAGGGGTTGCAACCCCTTGTTGATGTGTAGTTCTAGCTTCGAGCTACGCAAACCCAAAATCACAGACGCGCGTTGTACTGAGCCTGTCGAAGTATCATGGCGAGGAACGAAGCCATCTGTGTCAAGCTTGTGCTGCGGTCGCTGGTGATGTTTTATACCGGGTTTTACTTATATAACTTACTAATTATCAGCAACAAGCTTCAATTTTTTC
>CAYPSX010000239.1:0-5752 GCA_964413185.1 uncultured Bacteroidales bacterium | reverse complement strand
TATGTTCACCTCAGTTAATTCCTTTGGTGAGTTCATATATTCTTCAAGCCAGTCTACAAGGGGCTTGTAAAACTCAATGGAGTTTTCCGGTATTGAACGGCCTTTTATTTCAATGACTCCTTTTTCAGCATTAAAATCAACCGTTGGCGTTTTAGGAGTACCTTCAATTTTAATTGGATCCATATTCTCTATTGGTTTATTGTTTAATATCTATACTAAAATCAAAAAAAGATAAAGAATTTCTATGAGAATAAAAATTATATTTAATCTTACTTTCTGCTTTACGTGCTATATCAACCAGTCCCAAGCCACCACCACCCTTGTTACTAAAACTCTGGTTATTAAGTATTTCTTTATATAAAACCTTTAATTCATCGCGTGTTAAACTGTTGATTTTATTGATATGTTTTTTTAAAAAAACTGCTTTTTCTTCTGTAACGAAATTTCCTGTTGTAATTCTAAAGCCTTTTTCGTTTTGTGTAATCAACATCATTGAATACCGTGTATTTTTCTTTTGTGAACCGTTCAGAAAAACTGAATCTGAATGATGATAAAGATTTTGTAACGACTCTATTGCCACATTGTACACTTTTTTCTTAATTTTCCTGTGGGCATTAATATTGTCGAGCCGTTGTTCCACAATCAAAAGCAACTCTGTAAGCATAGCTTCTGAAAGCTCACCTTTAAAAGTAAAGATAACCTTTTCTTTTGTTTTTTCATCAAGCCATGTGTCTAAATCAAAAGTCATTTACAGAGTATTACTTTTAGATAATAACAAATATAGAAAAATTTGTTTACGAAAAAGATTTTTTAACTGTTAATGAAATACTATTTAATGGTATTTTATAGATACATTCAAACTATCGACTTCAGGTTTGTTTGGTACAGTAACCCAATTCATGTTATAACGTAACAGCTCGCAGCCCCCACAACTGTGAACATCAATGGTATAGGATAAAATTTTATTTACACTATCGTAAGTCACGTTGCGCTCATAACTCACGATACAACCAACAGCTTCTGTTCGTGTACCAAGCAACATTATCTCATTAAAATCAAGCTCTGGCCTCGAAGGATTCGCCGGACATCCAAGCTCAGACTGAATCGAATCATCTGTAAATTCCGGTAGTTTTTTGTATGCCACGGTATCTTTAATTAGGTAATTTCCATCAACTAAATAACTGTAACACTCACCCATTTGAACCTCCTCGATAATCAAACCTGAGTTACCACCGTAATCAAGGCAATCTTTTTCCTCACTGCAACCGGCAAATAAAAATATAAATAATATGAAGTATAAATTTTTCACTGCTTAAAATTTATGCCAAAGATATTAAATCATTCCTACTTTTGGAATACCCCGCTCCTACTTTTTTATTGGGTGCACAATGAGGCACGATAAATAGATTTTTTACCTTTGGGTAAAATTATATACGCATGATTTTAACCCTTGGAGAATCTGTTTATGATATTATTTTTGAACAATCGCAACCCAAATCATCCGGTTTTGGCGGCAGCATGTTCAACGTGGCCGTATCGTTAAGCAGAAGCAGTGGCAATGTAGGTTTTGCCGGGTTTTATGCTGAAGACAAAATAGGTTTGGGCTCTGTGGATTTTCTGACTTCAAACGGAGTTGATACCCGTTACTTTGCCCCGGTAAAAATTGCAAAAAGCAATATTGCTCTGGCTTTCCTCAACGATAAAAAAGTGCCGACATACAGTTTCTACCGCGATGAAAAACTGGCAGGAAACCATTTCGACATCAATTTTGATGAAATTTCGCGACTCATTACCGGATCGTTTTATGCGCTGAACAATGTAAACTTTCCTAAAGTGAAAAAAGTTATAGAGCAAGCCCGAAATAATAATGTTGAAATTATCTACGATCCGAACATCAGGAATAAAAACGTACATAAATTACCTGAATTGAAACAACGGGTTGAGTTCTACATGCAAAAGGCAAATTTAATTAAACTTTCCGATGAAGATTTACGTCAAATTATCGGTTCCGATGATGTAGAAAACTATAAAGAATATTTGGTACAATTTAAGCCACAAGCATTCATCATTACGCGCGGCGATAAAGAAACACTGGCTTTTTTCAACGGACAAATAAAAACTTTCGAGGTTCCGAAAGTTGATGTGAAAAACTCAGTTGGTGCCGGAGATTCTTTCACAGCCGGTTTTGCGTCTGCAGGTTCCGATGTTCTTAAAAATGAAGATGCCTTTTTTAAAGCAGTAAAACGTGGCATTGCTTTTGGCTCGCATGTTTGCACGCACGAGGAAAACTACGTTTCAAAAAACTTTACAAAAGACCTGGAGAATGGGAAAACAAAAGCTTAAAGCATACTTACAAAACCTTAATAAAGAAGATCTTATAGAGCAAACAATAGAGCTTTATCTGACATCAAAAGAGGTAAAAAAATATTATGATTTTCTGCTAAACCCTGACCACGAAAAAATTGTTGATGAATGGAAAGTGCGCATCAGCAAAGAATATTTCCCAACGCGGGGAAAACGCATAAAGGCCCGCAGGAGCATTGGCCAAAAAGCTGTTCGCGAGTTACAGTTCCTTGGCCTCACACCTGACGTTATTGCCGATGTACGACTTTATGCCATAGAGATAGCCGCACTTTATACTGCACAATATAAAAAGCACGATATGAACTTTTTCCGTAGTTTTTATCAACAGTTTGAAAAAACCATAGCTTATATGAAAGAAAATGGCATACTTTCTGATTTCAAGAAACGGTCGTCAGAAATTGTCAAGACTGTAACAGAAGCTAATTGGGGCAACTGTGCAGAATTTGAGATGCTTTATGTAAACACTTATCTAAAAAAACAACAATGATAGCGTTACATTTCCTTATTTTACTTGCATCTTTTTATGCACTGGGAATTATTTGCGACCGGTATTTTATTCCATCGCTCGATGAATTATCGAACAAGCTAAAAATGCCCTCCGATGTAGCAGGCGCTACTCTCATGGCTGTAGGCTCTTCGGCTCCGGAACTGTTTATTGCGCTTTTTGCCGTATTTATGCCGGGCGGACACGAAGCGATAGGCGTTGGTACCATTTTGGGCTCCGCCTTGTTCAATTTACTGGCCATAAGCGGGGCTGTAGCTCTTGTACAAACTGCTGTAATTGCCTGGAAGCCCGTAATTCGCGACCTTGGTTTTTACCTGATCAGTGTTATTATGTTAATTGTTACATTTTGGGATGGCAATATTCTCTGGTGGGAAGCCATGGCCCTTCTGATTCTTTATGTATTCTACGTATTTGTTGTCATGAAATGGAAACGATGGGTAAAATACCAACCGGCTGAAGAGAATGTGGAGATTGACGAGCCCGCATTGAAAAAGCCCGGGCCAATCCGATACATTTTCATGGTTATGTTTCCATTCAAACACTATATTGCGCAGTTCTTTATCAGTATTGCATGGATCGCATTTTTTAGCTGGGTGCTCGTTGAAAGTGCCATTGAAGTAGCTCATTTTCTGGATATTCCCGAAGCCATAATTGCACTTACCGTGCTGGCTGTCGGAACATCAATCCCCGATTTAATTTCATCTGTATTGGTGGCAAAAAAAGGGAAAGGCGACATGGGCATCAGCAATGCCATAGGTTCCAATGTGTTTGATGTACTCGTAGGCCTTGGCTTACCGTGGATCGTGTTCCTGATTCTCTACGACAAACCCATTCATGTGGGCAATGAAACATTATTTACATCGTCAATCATTCTGCTGGGCAGCATTGTACTGATGCTGGGCATTTTTATGGCAAATCGCTGGCGGCTCGGCAAAAAAGCCGGATACAGCCTGATTTTCATCTATTTAGCATACATTGGCTGGGAATTGTTTAAATATTATTCTCAAAAAGGTTGATAATAAAACATAAAAAAACATGCGACATTTAGCCGAATTTGACGATACAATTTGCGCCATCTCCACACCGGCAGGCGAAGGTGCCATTGCCATTATCCGTTTAAGCGGAGAGAAATCGGTTGATTTGGCAGAAAAATATATTCGCATGGGCAAAAAACAACTATCCGAACTGGAGGCCAACTACCAACAATTTGCCCGTTTCGAAAACCAGGACGAAATTATTGACGAGGTGATGGTTACGCGGTTTGCAGCACCCAAATCGTATAGCGGCGAAGATATGGTGGAAATTGCGTGCCATGGTTCCGTTTTTATCCAACACCGTATTCTACAGATGCTGGTAAGCGCGGGCGCCCGGGTGGCCCGTCCCGGTGAATTTACGCAACGCGCGTTCATGAACGGAAAAATGGACTTATCGCAAGCCGAAGCTGTGGCAGACCTCATCAGCTCACGCAACCGCATGGCGCACAAAGTTGCCATGCGCCAAATGAAAGGTGAATTCTCATCCAAACTCGAACAATTGCGCACGAGGCTGATGGATTTTACAGCCCTCATCGAACTGGAGCTCGATTTTAGCGAAGAAGATGTGGAGTTTGCCGACCGTCAACAATTATTTGAACTGCTCAGGGAAGTTGATCAGGAAGTATTATCGCTTTCCAAATCGTTTGAACTGGGCAACGCCATAAAAAACGGCATTCCCATAGCCATTGTGGGCGAACCCAACGTGGGGAAATCGACGCTGCTTAACCGATTGCTCAACGAAGACCGCGCCATTGTAAGCGAAATTGCAGGTACCACACGCGATGTAATCGAAGACACCATGGTAATAGACGGTTACGAATTCCGTTTTATCGACACAGCCGGCATTCGCGAATCGACCAACGAAATAGAAACCAAAGGAATAGAACTGGCCCTGCAAAAAGTCTCCCGTGCCCGCGTGGTGCTGTACCTTTTCGATGCCCGCGCTGATGAACAGCCCATAAAAATTGCCCTGGATCGCATTCGTAAAGAGGCAGGAACAGATATTCCCGTTATTTTAGTGGCCAACAAAACCGACCTGCTGGAACAGGCCGACAAAAACTACGAACAATATTTTGACGATGA
This sequence comes from uncultured Bacteroidales bacterium, assembly GCA_964413185.1. GTDB lineage: Bacteria > Bacteroidota > Bacteroidia > Bacteroidales > Salinivirgaceae > Salinivirga. Next base: position 766 of record CAYPSX010000239.1, on the reverse strand, counting down.
GCAGGTAATCAGCATTTCGGCCAAAGAAAACCGCGGCGTAGAAACCCTCATACAACTGCTTGTGAAAGAAGGCACGCGCGGCCTCGAAGACGAAGACCAATTATTGGTTACCAACATCCGCCACGTAGAAGCCCTGCAACACATACACGAAGGCATTGAGCGCATCACCGAAGGTTTGGAAAACCAATTGCCCGGCGATCTCCTCTCCTTCGAAATCCGCCAGGTTTTAGACCACATCGCCGACATCACCGGCCAAACCATCACCCCCGATGACGTGCTGGGGCATATCTTTCAGAATTTTTGTATCGGGAAGTAATTGATGATCATATAAAACAATTAAAAAACTGGCCATCTCACTTGCAATCGCCTTTCATTTTTCAGCTTAAGTCGCTACCATTCAATGCTTTATAAACTTTAGCAATCCATCTTTACCAACTCCACTACTATCTATCCTGATAGTGATAAAAAAAAACCTCTTTTCAAATAAAATGGGATTTTTAAATTTTGTTCGTTATACTTGCATGTACGCGATTCGCGAACAGATTAAATTTGCGAACAAATGGAGAAGAGATAAAGGTTTTAAAGGTTAATTTCCATATACTCAAATAAAAATAATGTCACGTTTTTACGAGTATAAACGTGACATTTTTGTATGTTTGTAGAAATTAATGGGTAATGAAAGTTTCAAACATAGTAAAAAATAAGATAGACCGATTAGAAAGTGGCTTTGTGTTTACCTATGATTGTTTTGATTTAAGGGCGGATC
>CAYPSX010000238.1:0-5792 GCA_964413185.1 uncultured Bacteroidales bacterium | reverse complement strand
TGCTCCCGATTCTCGAGGACAGGCTTATTCTTGAAGTTTTATTACTACGCACAGGAAAAAATAAGAGTTTTCTAAGAAGCACTAATTAAAATCGCCGGTAAATATGACCAAATTACGACTATCACTTGTTTCATATGCTAACACACTGCCTTTTAGGTATGGCGTGGAAACTTCTGCCGAACTTTTAGAAATTTCTGACGTAACCTTTGCCAGTCCTGCCCAATGCGCAGAAAATATTATAAATAACAAAGCTGATATCGGACTTGTTCCTGTTGCAGCTTTACCCGAAATTGGTGAATTTAATGTTGTTAGTGATTACTGTATCGGTGCCCGGGGCAAAGTCGATTCTGTAATGCTATACGGCGAAGTGCCTGTGAAAGAAATGGATAGGATTGTGTTGGATTACCAGTCGCGTACATCGCGCGAATTGGTTAAGTTGCTGTGCTATAAGTATTGGAAAGTAAAACCTGAATTTTTGTCCGGGAAATCCGGATTTGAAAACACCAGTGTGGCCGGGTCGCAGGGAATGCTTATTATTGGCGACCGCACCTTCGACCTGAAAGGTAAATACCCTTATGAATATGATCTATCTCAAAGCTGGTACGAATACACCGGGCTCCCATTTGTTTTTGCTGTGTGGATAAGCAAAAAGCCAATCCCTGAAAGTGTTGAACAAATTTTTAACAAGGCTTTGGAAAACGGCCTCCGGAAACTCCCCGAAGTTGCTCTCCGGTACAAAAACCTGGTTCCCCCGGGTTTTGATCTCCCTAAATATTTTACTGACAGAATTGATTATAATTTGGATGTGAAAAAGCGTAAAGCCATGCAAATGTACCTGGACTTTATCAAACTCGGGTAACAATCCCGTTCTTATTAATTTCATTTTGTGTTATATTGCCAATTTCATTACTTTTAATGACTAATTTTATTTGCCGGTTTTATAACGCTTACTAATTATTTGATCGGCTCAAAAGAATATTAGTAATTATATAAACGATATTACTGAAAAATGATAGTTGAAAATTTATCTCTTTAGGTTAGAATTGTTTTGTAAATCTGTAATAATCAACGAATATGAATAAAAAAGTGTTCTTAATAGTCTTATTATTTTTTGTGGTTGCTTTCACAAAAGCCGCTAAAAACGACACTACTATTGTTTACCTGTACGATATCCGACAGGAAATTGGTCCGGAAGCCTGGCGCAATACGCAAAAAGCATTTAATGAGGCAAACGAAAATAATGCCGACCTTGTCTTTATCCACATGAATACTTATGGTGGAATGGTAAACGCTGCCGACTCTATACGTACTGCCATCTTGAATTCAGATATTCCGGTTTGGGTATTTATCGATAACAATGCTGCATCTGCCGGAGCACTTATTTCCATTGCCTGCGACAGCATTTATATGCGACCGGGCGGGAATATGGGTGCTGCTACTGTGGTCGACCAATCCGGGAAAACCGTACCCGATAAATATCAATCTTTTATGCGTAGCATGATGCGCTCCACCGCAGAATCGCATGGCAAAGATACCGTTATCACCTCAAATGGCGATACAATTTATAAGTGGCACCGCGACCCCGCCATTGCCGAGGCCATGGTCGACCCGCGACTTAAAATTGAAGGCGTTATCGACAGCGGGAAAGTTATTTCGTTTACAACTAACGAAGCTATTCAATTCGGTTTTTGCGAGGGGAAAGCCAAAAATATTGCCGAGGTGCTTAATCAAGCCAATGTAAAGCAGTACACAATTATAAAACAAAGACTTACTACCACCGATAAAATTATCAACTTCCTCATTAATCCTTTTGTGCATGGCATTTTGATTATGATTATTATTGGCGGACTTTATTTTGAGCTCCAGTCGCCCGGAATTGGTTTTCCGCTTGCTGCATCGGCTTTGGCTACCTTACTGTATTTTGCACCTCTTTACATTGAAGGTATAGCCGAAAACTGGGAAATACTGATTTTTATTGGCGGCATTGCACTGATTATGGTTGAGCTTTTCGCCATTCCGGGCTTTGGCGTGGCCGGAATAAGTGGTATTGTTTTGGTGATAACCGGATTGACTTTGGCTATGGTAGATAATTTAGAGTTTCAAATGAACCCCAATTATGCCGATACCGTATTCAAATCGCTTGCTGTAGTTGTTGTATCGTCATTTTTGGCATTTGCCGGGGGAATATGGGGCAGTAAAAAACTGTTCGATAGTTCGTTTATTCCCGGATTAGCTCTCGATGCAGTGCAGAAAACCGATGGTGGCTATTCCAATGTTGATGAAAGCTTTCGGAAGATGGTAGGGCGAAACGGCGTGGCAGCAACCATGTTGCGGCCATCAGGAACTGTGGAAATAGACGATGAGCATTACGATGCACGCGCCGAAAATGGCTTTATTGAAGCAGGTACGAAAATTGTGGTTGTGAGAACTTCATCATCGCAACTCTATGTAGAACCGGAAGATTTAGTTTAAAGAATGGAGAATATTAAAATCAGAGACTATCGTAGTGGAGATTATCCCGAAATTGAGGCGTTTTGGGAGCCACTCGGGTTAGGCGGATCGCAGCGGGGCGATGATGCTGATGTTGTGGAACGGACACTGAAAAACGAGGGTGCTTTTTTTCTTATGCATCATAACGAAAAACTGATTGGCACAGCATGGATTACAAACGATTTGCGACGGCTTTACCTGCATCACATGGGTATTCACAAAGAATATCAAAATAATGGCTTAGGCATGCAATTGCTAAAACACTGTTTGAAATGGGCTCAAAAAACCGGTTTGCAGATCAAACTGGAAGTACTTCCCACAAACAAATCGGCTGTTCATTTGTATGCAAAAGCAGGATTTAAACTCCTTGGCGATTACGATGTTCATATCATCAGGGATTATAACGATTTGCCGGAGTTGGATTAAAAAAGGCTTCATGGGAGCATCAAATAAAATGAAAAAAATAAGGATTTTTAGCTAAATGTGTACGTGATAATTATTGAAAATCAAATACTTAACCAAACAACTATATCATGAGATTTATAATAAGCATCGTTTTTCTTCTAACATTTTTCGCACAAAACATTTTTTCACAAAATATTGCCACCGGGAAAGAAGTACTGGAATACCTTGCAGCTGATGAGCAAAAAGGCAGGTTCCCGGGAACGCCGGAAGATAAAGACATACAAAAGTTTCTCGACAAGAAGTTTTATAAAGGGTGGATGGGCAAATTCTCGTTTGGCTACATCCAACCATTTACCATACAAACGGGCATTTCAATCGGCAAGCCTACCTCGTTGCAAGTAGCCAATGTAGTAGCTACACCTGACGATTTTGCGCCTTTTGTGCTTAGTGCTGAAACTTCAGCAATTGGCCAGTTAATATACGCTGGACAAACGATGAAAAATACTAATGTTGATGTAGCGGGAAAATGGGCGCTCATATATTTGGACAATGAGAACGATCTGGCACTATCGTTCAAGTATTTATTTTCTGAAATAATGGAGGCAAAAGAAAAAAAAGCTAAAGGATTGGTATTCGCAGCACGCAATAATTTAACAAAAGAGGGTGAATTTTACCCTTTTAACTATACCCGCGCCGTAGTTTCGTTGAATATTCCCGTTGTTCAGGTATCCAGAAATTTTCTGCAACAAGTGATGGAAAAACAAGGCCTTACGCTGAGGAAATTACGGAAATCATCGCCCAAAAAAATCAACAAAAAACTTGAAGATATTGAAGTACAGGTTACAATTGACTTTGACCGCGAATTAACAAAAACAGCCAATGTAGCTGCTTATGTTGAAGGTTCCGAATCGAATGAGTGGGTTGTGGTTGGTGCACACTACGATCATCTTGGATTTGGCGGCCGCGGCACCGGATCACGCGCACCCGACGAGCATGCTGTACACAATGGCGCCGACGATAATGCTTCAGGCGTGGCTATGGTAATGATGCTGGCCGAATATTACAAAAAAAATCCACCCAAATCGAACATGGCTTTTGTGCTTTTTGGCGCCGAAGAAATGGGACTGCTCGGCTCGAAGCATTTCGTGAAAAATTTGCCCTTCCCCAAAGAAAAAATTAAAGCCATGGTTAACTACGACATGGTGGGGCGTGTTGAAGATTCTGCGCTGAGCATCAGTGGTGTAAAAACTGCCGAAGAGTACGAATCTTTATTGTCGCACTGGCAAAAAGACCCGCTGAAACTGTCGTTGGGCGGAGCAGGTTTTAGCGGGTCCGATCAGGCTTCATTTTACAGTGAAAATATTCCTGTTCTCTTTTTCAACTCCGGTTTGCATGAAGATTACCATACACCTGACGATGATATTGAAAAAATCAATTATCCCGGTATGGAAATGGTGGCCGAACTATCTGTTAAAATGCTCGATTCTTTAACAAATCCGGCATTCGATTTAACATTTCAAAAAGCAAAATCGAACAATAAAGGCCGCTACGGTAAGAAAATAAAAGTAACGCTTGGAATAATGCCCGATGTGGCCGGAACAACCAAAAACGGACTCGGAGTCGATGGCGTTACGGCTGGCAAACCTGCCGATAAAGCCGGTATTAAAAAAGGCGATGCAATTGTAGAGATTGGCGGCAAAAAAGTGGCTAACATTTATGAATATATGCATCATCTCAGTGAGCTAAAAGAAGGACAAAAAGTGACCGTTAAAGTACGCCGCGAAGGCGAAATAATAAGCCTTCCGGTTCAGTTTTAACCCGAAGTAAAAGCCAATATCAATGAAGAAAGTACTCATTTGGGTTGCAGCCGTTACTATTACACTCACAGCGGCCATTTACCAGCGCATGACCGGGCCAACTTACCCCTTGCGTTTACAAACAGAAGTGAACAATACGGAATTTAATTTCAAACTGACCCGAAGCGCCTCAATTGGTGAAGGCTGCACGGTAAAAGTGCCGGTAAATGAGCATATTACCAATGTTGAACTTATTTACCATAAATATCCCGGCAATTTTACTTATGATACAATTCCAATGCAAAAGGATACCCTGAATTGGTATGCAGCTTTGCCCACGCAGCCTCCGGCGGGCAAGTTGGAGTATTTTGTGGTTTTTTACGATTCTAACAACCGGGTATTTTACGACAATAAAGAAAAAACAGCCATTGTGCGTTTTAAAGGCGATGTGCCGTCAGCAGCATTGATTCCGCATGTTATCGCCATGTTTTTTGCCATGCTCTTCAGTACCGCAGCCGCTTTAATGGCCCTGTTTAACGTGGGCAATTTCAGGCGGGTTTCGTTTATTGCAGTTGGCTTACTTACGCTTGGCGGACTTATTCTCGGCCCCATCGTACAACACTACGCTTTTGGCGAAGCATGGACTGGCTGGCCCGTGGGCAAAGACCTTACCGACAATAAAACACTGATAACCGCTATTTTTTGGTTTGGTGCCGTAATTCTCAACTGGAAAAAGCCCCGTCGATGGGCTGTAATAGTTGCCGCTGTTGTATTGTTGGCAGTTTACTCCATTCCACATTCAGCCCGCGGTTCAGAATATAATTACGAAACAGAAAAGGTGACCACCGGGTGAAAAGTTGCAAGGGAGGGTGATGGTTAGAAATATTCTATTCTTGAAAAGGCCCGGGACATGTACTCTTGCTCATTTCTTGGCATACCTAAATTTTTAGCGATCGTTTTCCATTTGCTCACCTCAGCCTTTATGGTTTTAACAATTTCACCGGCTTTTTTATCACTAATGCGGAATAAATCTTTTACACTATAAGCCAGATCGATGCTGAGCGCATTATCGTTTTCAGATATATTTAATTTTAACCCGGT
>CAYPSX010000237.1:0-5798 GCA_964413185.1 uncultured Bacteroidales bacterium | reverse complement strand
TTTTCTGACAATTTTTTGGGCATTGGTTGTTTTTACTTTTTCCAAATGCAGCGTTTGAGCTAAATTATGCGTAGTTTGCAATGTGAAGTAAAATGATGCGCGCATGCCCGGCCTCCAGCCAAAAGCACCGTTGTTCATTTGCATTGTTTCCAGCTGATTCAGGGCACTTTCCATGTTTTGATCCACAAAATTCGGATTGAGCATCTCCATAAGAACCCCTCGCTGAAGCTCTTCATTATCAGCCATTTGCTCCCATGGCGTTTCGTCCAACAGTAGGTTGCGCAACGATTCATTCTTGCGCAATGGCGATTCCAGTGCTTCGGGTTGTGCTTGTTGCCAAACCTTGAAAACCCGTTCTATTTCAGGATTTTCGCGAATCAACTCATCACCCATCGCCGTAATGCGAAAATTACGTGCCAGTTGTATCGCCGACTTCGATTGAGAACTGTAAACAGCAGGCATGGCTTTTATGGCATACCAAACCGGATTAGTTGTTATTTCGAATGTTAATGTATGATTTTGAGCGGTTTCACTTTCCAGCTTATCGAGCGAAGCAAATTTGTAGGTATTTTTCTCACCGGGCTTATTCCACAGCGCCATTGTATTGATAATTTGCTGGCGTGAAGGATGCACGGGAATGGTATGCAATTCGCCATCGCTAAACGATCCGCTTTTGCCGGTAATTTGATAAGTTAATGCATTCAACCGCTGCGACACGGTAAATGAAACAGCAAAGCTTTCACTTCCATTGGGCTGAATTTCAATCTCTTTTGGAGATACAGCACCCGGAATATCATCACCTGACACTGCATTGGAAATTAACGCAGATGGTTGAACAACAATAACTGAATCAGTAAGATTATAAGCCATTGCCTTAACAGTTACTTTGTCGCCCTGGTGCACAAATCGCAGTTTATTGGGAATAACCATCAACGGTTTTTGCGTTACAACCTCATACTTTGCATAACCAGCAGCCATTTGTTTGTCGTGAGCCAACAATTGAATTTTCCAACGGCTCATACTTTCCGGAACCGTAAATTTCACATGAGCTTTCCCCTGATTATCACTTTGGAGCAACGGATAAAAAAATGCCGTTTCATTAAAATTGGTACGAACAGAAGGCGTTGCTGGTTCCTGCTGCTCTGACTCCTGCTCTTGTTCAGCAAATTCAGCTTCCATATCAACATCATCTTGCTCTGCTTGTTCTTGCTCAGGCTGAATAGCTCCCTGTGTACGAATACCCTTATCGCCGGGCGAGGCCGTAGTTTTGCGCATACCTTCACGCAGCATGGGACGAGCATGATGCCTGCCATAAGAATAACCAAACGGATTGCTCATAAACCAGTTAAACTCTTTATGATCATGCCTTTCCAAAGGCAAATAATAACGGAAATATGTATTTGAAAAAGATTGGCTGCGATAATCAACACGGTAAAAATGAGCTATTTGAAACGGAGCACTCCAGCTATGTTTTTTAAACTCGTCAAGCGACATGTCGTACATAGCGGCCAGTATTTCAGTATTTTCAGCAGGTTGGCCATTTTTTGTTAATGAAACAGTCCATTTTTCTTTCTCGCCGGGTTGTAATTTATCGCGAAGCGATTCGATTTCAACTTTAATTTTACGGCTTACCGGTTCAACCGGTATGGTTTTGTTGATTGTAAACTGGCGGCCTTGATACAACAGAATGGCCGAAATCCGCAGCGCTCCTTCACTACGCTCTTGAACAGGAATAGAAATAATTTCTTTCCGGTTTTTTAATTCAAGTTCTTCTTCGAGCAAAATGCCATCTTTATCGTTAACCAAAACCATCACTCTGGCTTTATCGAACCGGCTCATGAAATATAAACTCAATGTTTCGCAGGGTTTGGTTTCAGTTCTGTCAGGCATCATGATTAACGGAGTATTCACCTTACATTTTTTCTCCTCATTATCAACTACTTTGATGTATTGCGAATTATAAACAGTATCTGCAATCAAAAATTGAAACTGATACCATCCTTCTTTTAGTTTTTTGTCTTTGGGAAAATGCATTTTTTCGCCCGCAGTAGTTATGGATAACACATTATCTTCCACTTCCTGTTTATCAGCCATCAAAGAATTATTCCACGCCATTCCCGGAAAATTTTCTTTCCATTGCTCTTCATTTTCTAAAACAGAATCAGCATAACTAAACGGCATTTCATAAACGTAATCACCGGAAACTGTTAATTCGTTTACACGCATTTCTACAGCATCTTTCACTTGCTCCCCATTGATACCTTCTATGGATATTTCGGGTTTGTCAGCGGCATTCATCACGTTACCTTCAATGCCCAGCGAAACCTGAATGGGCTTTGGAGAAACAGTATACTGATAATTGAACTCCCGGGATGCGCCATCGGGCAATGTAACAGTACTTTCGATGATATAGGTTTGTGCATGATGATCGGGTAACGATTTGAATGACAATGTAGCTTTGCCTTCTGCACTTGTAGAGTCGTTAAAGTGCGCAACGACCATTTCAGATGTATTTGGAAACCAATATTTAAAAAATGATGCCCTGAGTTTAACGGTGGTTTCAACTTTTGCATTTTCTATGGGCGCTCCGGAAAAAGATTTACAATTGAGACTTATTTTCACATCGCTTCCCGGTTTTGCCAGTTGGGTTGTGGGTTCAAAAGTGGCATCAAATGTTGGCCGTTTGTAATATTGAACCTCAAAAGCATAGCTCCCCATGGAAGTTCTGATTCTCATGGTGCCGGGACGTGTTTGGTCCGGTATGTTGAATTTACCTTCGAAACTGCCAAATCCGTTGGTTGATAAATCAAGCTTTTTGATCACTTTGTGGTTGGTATTTACAACAGATACGGTAACCTGTTCATCGCCCACCGGGGAATATTCATTACCGCGGTTTTCAGACAAAATTCCTTTGAAAAAAACAACTTGTCCGGGACGATAAATACTCCTGTCGGTAAAAATATTCACGCGCTTTCTTGTTCGTTGGTTGCGCTCGCGCAAATAGTTAGCTCCGAAAGATTGTGTGAGCGTATCGTTTCCACTCACAATTCGCAGAAAATCATCATTGTGCTTTGTTTCGATTTTTGCGGAACCGTTTTTAAAAGGCATTTCATGAGCAACGGTAAATGACTGTGTGCGACTACGGTAATCATAATTGCGGTCAATAATGGCCAGTTTACCGCTTGAAACAGTTGCTCCACTAACCCTTTCCGTTAAGCGGAAATGCGTTTTTCCCATTTCAGGCTTTGAGAAAGTTGCCAGGTTTGTGCTGTTAACAACAATGCGGTTCTGGTTGCGATTGTTAGTTTTTAACGGTTTTTCTGTTTCTAAATCAACATAATAGAAACCTTTTTCCAGTTTAGGTAATACAGCCACCACACTGTGCGTAAAAAAACCTTCATATTGTGGCAAAATAACTTTTTTCCCCCATACACGGGTCAACTTTTCGGGATTAAGGTCGCCACGGCGGGTTTGAGCATGCATAAAATCTTCCGATGTAATTTGATATACTGAAATTTTCACCCACTTTTGGTTTTTGTACTCCAAACGCACAGGAATTTGCCGGTTGGGAATTACATATTCCTGCATTTGAATATTCAGGCTTGCCGCCTGAATTTCTTTGATTTGATTTTCACATAAACGGGCTCCGTAACTTTTGGGGTGTTTTTCTATGGCGGCTTTGCATAAGCTCAGCGCTTTTTGCTGCCATGCTACTGCGTCAGATTGGTTTTGCTCATCGTGGAAACTCCGGTTGGCAAATCCCACATAAAGTTCAGCTAATCGAACCGAAGCCAATGCCATAGCCGGCGATTCAACTTTTGTAAACGGAACAAGTGCATTTTCGTACCCGGCCAATTTATTGTATTGCTCATCATTTTCATACATGTGTTTTAAGCGCATTAGATTAAAATGAATTGCAAGATCATTGTCCGGCTTTTCGCGATTTTTCAATAGCCAGGCAAAATATTTTGCCGAAAGCGCTAACGGATGCACTTCTTCAACATCAGAAAAAACTTTTACAAATTGATTTATAGAACTATATAGATGATCGTTCGTGAAGATATATTTGCCGTCGAAACCCTGTACAGATTGAATTGCCGTAAGCAGCGCTAAATCAACTATTTTCGAAGGTCTAATGCCATCAATTTTATTGGCAGGTGAAAACTTTTCAAATTCTTTTCCGGACAATTCAGCCTCATTTTCAATCTCCATAATCGCTTTCACCTCGTTATCGATTAGCGTTAAAACATCTTGCTGAGCCCACTGCATGGGTTCTTTATTCAGAATACCATCGTCCACATTGTGTCGCAATTTGTATTGATTTTGCCTGTAATATTGTTCAATAGCGTGAATTTTATAAATATGCAGTAGCATTTCTGTTCGTCCGAAAGGTTGTTCTATATGCTTTTGCAAACTATTGAGCGCCATTTCAAAGGTTTCGTATTTGAACCACTGATTAGCTTTGAGTTCAATTTCAACAGCTTTCACATAATCAATATCTGCTTCACTTTTTCGAGCTTCATCCTGAATTTTAACAGCCAGACTGGCAGCGCTTTTAAATTTTCGCTTCTGAATTAGCGATTGTGCTTCGTTGAGCATTTTGTCTAAATCGCCATTTTGGCCAAATATTGAAAGAGACAGAGCAACAAACGTAAAGCTTCCAATTAAAAACTTCATAAGGCAAATATTTTTATGTTAATGAATAAAGGTACGAAAAAACGAGAGGAAGGTTAAAAAAAACTGCATTATCGCCTAATTGCAATATTTACAAAAAATACATTGCTTTACTGTACGGAATTTTTCAATCGTTTGTGTTTGAATCTGCGTCCCATTAATGGAACACTGATTCTTCTGATAAAACTGATAAGATTCAAAAATCTGTCATGAAATCACCATAAAAATTTGCTGTAACTTATCCGGTATCCATATATAACATTAAATGTGATTATTGCTCTAAAAATTCTTATATTTGAATGATTAGAGCCGTCTATAAAAAAATGTCAGCTTTCTGGACAGGCATTAATTATATATAGAAAAAAATGGAAAACGATTCAAATATCAGCGTAAATAAAATTGTTAAACACTGGATTGAGACATCAAGCAGCGATTATGAAACGATGATAACTCTCTATAATTCAAAGTCCTTTGCATGGTCTTTATTTTTGGGACATATTTCAACTGAAAAATTACTTAAGGCTTTGTATGTAAAACGCTTTAATAAACACGCCCCTTTTACGCATAACTTATACCGTTTGGCTGAGCTGATTGGATTAGACATGACAGAGGAATACGCTGACTGGTTGGATGAAATTACTTCCTTTAATATAAACGCCAGGTATGATGATTATAAAAAGGAATTTCATAAACTATGTACACCTGATTTTACAAAAAGTTGGATTGAAAAAATAAAAATACTACGGGAATGGATAAAAGAGATGCTTTAAATAGTGCCATAAAATATGCCAGTGCTGTTAAATCAAAGTATAGCTTTGCTAAAATCATTCTTTTTGGTTCGTATGCGAAAGGAAATTTCAATGAAGATAGTGATATTGATATTGCTATTGTGCTTAAGGATTTTAAAAACTTAATTGAAATTCAATTGGACTTAATGCGCTTAAGAAGAAAAATTGATAGTAGAATTGAGCCACATCCTTTTCGCGAAAGAGATTTCAATAAAACGAATCCAATTGTAAATGAAATAATGATGCATGGGAAGGATATCAGCTTAAATCTATAACCCATATCCTGTTTTGAGCAATGCATGACCTATAATTGATTATTCTTTTTTTGCTTCAGGT
>CAYPSX010000236.1:0-5913 GCA_964413185.1 uncultured Bacteroidales bacterium | reverse complement strand
CAACAACAGCAAAGTTAAACCATCGGCTTGTATACAAAACCCGCGGCACAACAGTATTCAAACTATCAATAAACTCCGGGTTTACAGGCAAGTCCAGCGAGTCTATCTGAACTCCTCTTTTATTTCGATTTTCTATAGCTCTTGCAGATAAAAACTCATTTGCCTGCGTAAGTGTATACGGGGTGCCCTGTTTCGTATTAAAAAACACGACATACCTTTCGGGAGCGAGCTGTCCCATGCTATATGCAGAAAAAAGGAGAGTAATAATAAAAGTTAAAAAAGTTTTATTCATCTTCTTCGTAATATCTTTTTATGCTGATAAAAGTAGCTGTTTTTATGCGTTCCTCAATTGGCAATGTGTAATCATAGTTCGGATCATCGGAAACAATTGACACCTGTTCCCTTGAAATCAAACCTTTACCTTTTGCATAAATGGATTGGTCGGTATATTTATAAATCAACGTAGAATCCATTTGATGATTTACAACAAGCACTTCATTGTAGAAATTTCCATTTTTGGTTAAAGGTTTGTCAACAGTAACGACCTCATTCCGCAGCGTAGTATCTGAATAAATTGTATAAACATAGGGATTCCAGGTTAATGCTTCGTATAGCGGAAAAACCAAATCGAGCCAGGTTTCATTTTGCTCAAAACGTATGAGTTTTTTTTGATCCCGCTCGAACCAAAAACGATGGCTTAAATCCCAGGAATCATTAGTTAGAATGAAACGCGTGCAATAGAATTTTTCTGTGCCTGATTCACTATTCAAACTATCGATCACAGTTTTTTGAATGATATGGATGGTATCATAAATTTCGCTGGGCGCATCTATTTGAATCCGGGTAATGCTGTCAATCCAAAAACCACCTTCATTCAGTGGGTAATAATGTTCATGTTCATAATCTACTGACTCAATATCATCCGGTTCACAAGCTGTGAAGCCTAAAAATAATAACAAAAATATGAGTAGATGAATCTTCATAGAAATCTTTATCTAATAACGCTTAAAATAAGCCCGCCGCCAACAACATCGCTATCTTCATAAAAAACAGCAGATTGGCCGGGTGTAACGGCAGATGCACTGTGATATAATTCTACTTCAATTTTTTTTTCCCGGGGTTTGATTCGTCCCATGGTCCCCTGGTTGCGATACCTTACCTTTACATTTACTTCAATTCCTTCCTCAGGTATGGTGTCATATTTCATTAAGTTGACCTCACCGACCAGGAATTTTGTGCTTTGCAGCTCCTCTTTTTTGCCAAGGACAACGACATTCTTTTCTACGTCAATATCCACAACGTATACCGGATAGCCCATAGCAACCCCCAGTCCTTTCCGCTGGCCCAATGTATAAAAAGGATATCCATTATGTGTACCAACTTTTCGTCCATCGGTTAATAAAAAATCTCCCTGCCCGATTTTTTCTAATTCTCCGGGAACTTCATCTTTTAAAAAACGCCTGTAATCGTTATCGGGTATAAAACAGATTTCCTGACTTTCTTTTTTCTGAGATAATTCAACAAATCCATATTGGGCAGCCATCTTCCTGATTTCAGGCTTTTTATACTCACCGAGAGGAAACAGGGTTCGGCTCATATCTTCCTGATTTAAACCATACAGGAAGTAAGTTTGGTCTTTACTTTCATCAAGACCTTTTGCCAGAAAATATCTTCCATTTTCATGTTTAATGCGTGCATAATGTCCGGTTGCAATATACTGACAATCAAGCTCATCTGCGCGCTTTAGCAACTCACCCCATTTAATCTGTGAATTACACACCACGCACGGATTTGGCGTTCTCCCTCCAAGGTACTCACTAACAAAATTAGATATTATTTTATCTTTGAAACTATCTCGCAAATCCAATATTTCATGCGGGTAACCCAGTTTTTGGGCGAGATGTTTGGCTTCCATCATTGAGTCGACAGAGCAACAACCTGTTTCTTTGCTTATGCAACTATCTTTTACCGAATCGTATGTTCTATATGTTATACCGTATATTTCATATCCCTGATCATTCAACATCATTCCAGATACTGAACTATCAATACCACCACTCATCGCCAGTAAAACACGTTTTTTCATCATTCAGTTTTTTTCATCTCTTGCCACAAAAAACATACCTCTATTTTGGATTTTAACATCTTTAATTATTAAAATAGTTATTAAGATTTCACGAATGATCATCTCAAATAAAAACAATTCAAATAATTAATAACGATCTTCTCTAAAGAAACCTGTTCCTTCATCGTATGGCTCTTCAAAACGACCTCTGTTTCTAAGCAGGCTGTCTACTTCCCGGGTTTCTTGTCTGTTTAGTTGCTCCTGATTCTCTGCTACACCTCGTACATATTTCCTTCTTATCAATATTTTGCCCTTTTCATCATAAAGCAAATAAGTTCCATGTTTTAAGTCATCAACATAAGGAACTATAATTTCGGGTTGCCCGTTTTCATAATATGTTCTAAATGTATCCTGGCGTATGCCATCCTCATAATAGGCTTCAAAAATTGGTTGGCCATTTTTATAAAACCTTTTCCATGTGCCATCTTTTTCGCCATTTGTGTAATGAATAAACTGCCATTTTGTTCCATCCGGATAATAATAAATAAAATCGCCATGATAAACACCACGCTTGAAGGATTCTATCATGGTTTTTATTCCTTTTTCATTATAATAGCTCCAGACACTGTCTTTTTTCTTGTTATAAAACTTTCCCACAGAGAGTGTATCGCCGTTTGGATAATACATTACAGATGTACATTGAAGACTGTCTCCATAAAAATATTGCTCAACGGCTAAGTTTCCTTTTTTATCATATCGTTTAAAAGTGCCTTTTGGTTTGTCATCTACAAAATATCCTTTGTACCTGACTTGTCCGTTATAATATTCTTTAATCCATTTTCCCTGTTTTAATCCATTAATATCTTTATAGTTGATCAGGGTATCTTCGCCCTTTTGCCCGACATTTTGCCCATGGGAAATTACAGAAAATGATAATACAAGAAATAATATGAAAAACTGACGCATATTAAAATGGTTTTTGTTTAAGTTACAATAAAACGTAAAAATAAATATAAAATTTTACAATTACTCAGCTTTAGTGTGGCAATTGTGGAAAGACAGATTTAACCAAAAATTCCGGAGAATTTATAAAACAAAGAAAGGCCGGGAAAACATCCCGGCCTGATTTTTAGTAATTAGAGTTACTAAAATTTGAGGTTTACCCCTGCCATAAAATTGATTCCTGCCTGCGGGAAATAATATGACCATGTGTAATCTGCAGGTTGATCTCCCGGGTTTGCGGCACGCACCATATAGTGTCCTCCGTATGCATTATTTTCATATTTTGTATTGAATACATTGTTGAATGAACAAATTAACTCTGTGCGATCGGTGAACGAAAATGGCGGTTGATAGCGAATAATGAAATTACTAAAGGTGTAAGCCTCAATTTTTCGCTCATCGCTTGATGTGTTGTCTATAAACTGTTCATCGACGAATTTCGTTGTCCAGGTAAAAGAAAGTTTATCGATAGGTTTGTACGTAATTAGCCCGGCTGCAATAATATTTGGTGAGTAGGAAATATCAGTTGTTCCCAACTCACGAACGATTTGTCCATCGGGGTTCCAATCGCTATCATAAGCATCTACATATTCAACAAAATTATTGATCTTGTTCCGGCTGAATGTTGCATTGGCATCAATTTTCCACTGAGGTAGAAATTGCCAACCGGCTGTGAGTTCAATTCCAATCCGATAACTCTCGTCAACGTTCGTTTTAATATCGTATCCCACCGCACTTTTCTCACCGGTTGAAACTAATTGATTGTCATATAGCATAGCATAGAGGTTGGCTCCAAAGGCTAGTTTGGAAGTTCTGTATTGTCCGCCCAATTCAAAATCATACATGGTTTCAGCTTCTGGCAGTGCATCGTTATCGTGCAGTGCTGCTTTAAGATCGCTGCGGGTTGGTTCCCGGTTTGCCATTGCAAACATAAAGTATGTATTTATTTTCTTATTGGGTTGGTAAGTCAAACCTGCTTTTGGATTTATAAAGTTCCAATTGTGATGTTGATTCAGTTCTTGTAAATTATCGTCGGTTCCACTTATTTTATAATCAATATAGCGATACTGAATATCTCCAAAAGCACTAAGCTGGTCGGCTATATTAAACGTAATTTTCCCATATGAGTTAAAATCTGTTTTTTCTCCCAAATTGAAATACCACTGGTAGTCGTGTTCATTCAAACTGGTAAATTCACTCCAGACAATGTTACCAAAATGATCTCCATCATATTTGTTCCATGCCCCTCCAATTGTAACAGAAAACAATTCGCCATTGTAATTGGTAGCATAGGTAAACCCATAGAAATCATTGTTGAGCCATTTTTGTCTTACAATATCCGATGTAGTTATTGTGCTATCGGGTGCATAGATGCTTACATCTCCAATTTGCATTATTGTGTCGCCGACCTGAATTGGTGGCAATCCGTATGCTGTAAGGTCATCGCTCTCTTTGTATTGCTCATAATAGCCTTTTCCTTTTGTGTAATGTAAAGCTCCATTTGCTTTCCATTTGTCATTAAATTGATGGGCTATGTGTAATTGATAGTGCGTTTGAGTATAATTATCAGTTTGATCTTCGTAATATTGCGGGTTCCCGTACATATCTGTGTATTGCCCGGCAGGATTGAATGTACGATTGGTTTCCAAAGAGTCTTTGGGCACACCCCACCAACTTATTCCCGTTCGCTGGTTTCCATAAATAATATTGGCTTGCACAATTGTATTTTTATTTCGAAACGCCCCGGAAACGAACATAGATTCATGATCAGAGAAAGCATAGTCGATATAACCATCAGAAGTTACTTTTGATACGCGTGCATCAAAGCTAAAGTAATCATGGATTAGTCCGGTTCCAGCTTTTATACTGTTTTTATAGGTATTGAAAGATCCTGCATAACTTTCAATTTCAGCATAAGGGTCGTTACTTATTCCTTCTGTTTTAAAATTTATTGTGGCTCCAAATGCACCGGATCCATTGGTTGATGTTCCTACACCACGTTGAATTTGAACATTGTCGACAGAAGAAACAAAATCGGGCATATTGACAAAGTATACGCCTTGCGATTCACTGTCGTTTAAGGGAACTCCGTTAACAGTAATGTTGATGCGTGTGGGATCGCTTCCACGTATTCTCAGACCGGTGTATCCTGTTCCAATTCCCGATTCAGAACTAGTCACAACAGACGGAGTTAGATCCAACATGTAGGTAATGTCCTGTGCGGGCTGGGCCTTTCGAAGCTCCTCTGCGGAGATGTTTTGGAATGCTGCAGGAGTTTTTTCATTTGCCCGGGTCGATGAAACAATGATTTCGTCAGTTTGGAACACCCTTTCCTCTAATTGAATTGAAAGGCTTTTGTTTCCATCGACGACAATTTTTTCCTGATAAGGTGCGTACCCTAAATAGTTTACAAGTAATTTGTATTCACCTGATTTTACGTTGTTGAATACAAATTTTCCACCTCCGTTCGATATGGTTTCATAATCGCCCGGTTTGAGTTTAATGGTTGCACCGCTTAAAACTTTGTTTTGCTTATTGGTCACAACCCCATTGATGAGATTTTGTGCATTGACTGCATAGAAACACAGAGCCAATGCAATAGTGAAAATTGCACGTTTCATAATTAAAACTTTAAATTATACAATTAGCAATGGGGGGAGATAATGCGTTTCTTCCCTACGCCGGTATTACCCGGATCAGGTTAAAAGGGTGTGATCTCAGCCCGTAATTTTAGGGCACCCCCGATTGCGACCTTTTGTCGGTGCAAATGTAATCAAAAAAGTTTCGAAACAAAAAAACCTGCCACAAGGACAGGTTTCTTTTCAGTGATTATGTTAAACCGAAAT
>CAYPSX010000235.1:0-5926 GCA_964413185.1 uncultured Bacteroidales bacterium | reverse complement strand
AAAAAACCCCACGATGTTTTCTATACAAAAGAAGTGGGGTTTTTTTAAAAGTATTATTAAAATTTAATTCCAAGGCTAAGCATGATCCTTCGTGGCGGGCCAAAAAATACGGCTGCAGATGCTGCGTTATATTGCTCTCCCGGGGCTCCTCCTTCTAAAACTTCTGCATTATTTTGGGCTGCAGTAATATATCTGGCATCTAACATATTTAATAGATTTAACCCAACACTCATTTGCACTTTTTTATACCACGGGAACGGGAACTTGTACCCTGCGTGAAAATCAAATAGAGTATATGAAGGGGTCTCCCATGGTTGACGGGGATTACCTGCTTCATCTAGAGAATTTTCCGGTTCAAAGTCAGCATAGTAGCGATCAAAGAAAGTACCGGTCAACGAACCGTATAGTCCTTTAATTGGTTCATAACGTACCTGACCTCCAAACTGTGTTTGAGCAGCTCCTCCAACATAAATGTCCCTAACATCAAAGGATATCTGTATTTCATCTATAGTACTTCCTCCCGTTCTTCGATACAATGAAAGTTCATCATATTTTGAATCCCATCTCCAATCGCCAAGCGACATCCAACCTTTAACTTCAAGGTTTTTGATTGGCTTTAATGTAAAATCAAATTCCACTCCTTTATGGTCGGCATCTAAACCCGCGTAAGTATTATACCAGTTTCCATCCTCTGGGGAACTAATTCGGCGAACCGTGTTCTCCCATCGAGTGAAATACCCATTAACACGAGCAGAAAAAATGGTGGTCTTATACTGAAACCCTAACTCAATTGATTTAATCTTCTCATTATCAACTGCATCATTAAAATCAACAGTAAAGCCACTAAATACATACGACAGCATTTGAACTTTATCGTAGTAACCACCATTAACAAAAAGGTTAATTCTTTCAGAGGCATTATAATTGAAACCTCCTTTTACAGTCCAGCCATAAAAGTTTTTTCCTTCAGATGCTGTATCGGCATAATAATCGTCTTTTTTATAATTAACCAATGATCCGGTTACATTTATAAGAGCAGAATAAACGGGTGTTGAATACTCTCCCTGAAAATAAGTACCACCCCATTTTGCAAAGCTCGTGGAATAATATAAAAACTTGTCACCTTCTTTTCTCATAGCAGCTTTAGGATTGGCGCTATAATCAACTCGCTGATCACTATCATCTAAAAAATAATCTCCTCCTAGCAGGTCGTCAACTTCTGCGTAATGGGTTCCTTCATATCCACGAGCATCTAAACCCACATCAAATGTAAGGACTTCAGAAGGCTGATAACTTATATTACCCAGATATCCATACCACAGGTGATCATTCCTGCTTTTTCTTACAACATATCTTGAAAAGAAGTCGGTATTTGAATAAGTAGAATCAATTGGATATCCTCCGGTATATGGGCTATAGGTTGTATTTGCATCATAGCGGCTTTGAATATCTGCCTGACCTGTGGCATCATCATAATTCATCGTATATCCGGTACCATCTTGTTCTGTTATTCCGGATATACCACCGCCCCGGCCAATTGAAGCATAAGCAATATTGTAAACCGTTAGTTTATCTGAAATACTCCAAAAATCTTTTAAATAAAACATGGGTTTGAAATAATCGTTTCGGTTCATAAAGAATTTTTTCGCTTCTGCATCCGGATTATCTCTGGTTCTTCTTAAATAGCCCCAGTTACGATTAAAACCAATTCCCTGATCAATAACAGAAGGGTAAACACTGTCGGGCACACCTACTCGATCAGCGTAATCTTTGTCGAACATAACTATACGTAGTTTATCACTACGTTGTATGTGTTCTTGAGGTGCTCCATAAGTCGTAAAGCTAAGGGTATGGTTTTTAATACGTTTGTTTACTTTTGCAAAATAAAAATAAGCATCTGTTGTCATTGCATCTACCCAGCTTCCACCTGTTTTGTATGATCCAGCCAGCGTTACAGACCAACCATTTTTCAATTCTCCTGAGTTAAAGCCTGCTGTAGTTGAAGTTTTTCCAAACTGATCAATTCCTTCTTTAATTGTAAAAGACCGTTTATTATCGATCCCTTTTGTGAGGATATTAATTGTCCCCCCAATGGAAGGAATTGCAAGTTTTGAAGAACCCAAACCACGCTGGCTTTGTATAGTACGGGTTACTGAGCTAAGTCCAAACCAGTTACTCCAGTAAACAGTTCCATTCTCCATATCGTTTACCGGAATACCATCTAACAGAACTCCAACAAAACGGCCATCAAAACCACGCATTTTAATTTCAGCATCGCCTTCTCCACCACCTTGCTGTGTTGCATACACACCTGGGGTGGTATTCAATAGCATTGGCAAATCGCGACCGGCCAGTTCTTCTGTAATTTTGCTTTCTTTAATATTCATAAAAGCAACCGGGGTTTTCCGGTCTATTGCCACATCTGCAACAACTTCTACTTCATCAAGCATTTGGCTTTTAAGCGAAATATCCAGATTTACAGGTTTATCACCTACTTTTACCGGAACAGTTTTGCTTTTGTAACCAACATAAGAAATAATTAATTTATAGTTTCCCGGCTTAACATTAAGGTTGAAGTTTCCATCCAAATCAGCAGCGGTTCCTTTTCCCGGGTTGTCTGCAAATACAACGTTTGCACCAATCAATGGGTCGCCGGATGAAGCATCAGTAATAACACCTTTTAGATTATAATCCTGCTCTTCCTCTTGTGCAAAGGCAAAAACAGAAGAAAGCAATATTAAAAACAAAGCCAATATTCTCATTGTATTAAAGTTTTAAAGTGCTACAAATGGGTAAAAGAAAACGGGCATCCCAAAAGGATACCCGTTAACCCATTCTGTAGTATTAATTAATAATTAGTTGCGTTGTTTTCTGTGAGTTATCTTTAAACAGCACACGGATTAAGTACATTCCCGATTTCAAATCAACAGCATTCGCTTTAACTAATCCTGTGCGATCTTGTACTTCAATAGTTTTTTCAAGCGAGCCAATTACATTAAACAAATCAATTTGTTTAATGTTTTCTGAAGCCATTACGGTAAACTGTCCGTCTTTCTTAATTGGATTCGGATAAACGGCTAATTTAACTTCCTTAGTAGTATTTTGATTTTCAGTGATTGCTCCATAATTAGGATCACATTCGCATTCGTGATAACCAATATGTGTCCAGGTATTAATGGGTAATGAATCCCATTGTGCTGCCGGATTAAAATATTGTGGATTTGCTGTGACTCCTTGTTTTACACTGGGTTTACGAATTAACGTGTGATTTGATGTCCAGGATAACCAGTAATAATCACCAGCTACGTAATCTAATGAATCAGCATCGCACCAACCTTCGCCTGGGTCTTCACCAATTTTTCCCAAAAGATCAACAAGGTTTTCATTGTAAAGAATAGCAACAGCATCGTTTCCGTTAAAATAGTTTGGATCTAATCCATATTCACCGGCTCCGGCAATGTCTGCCATGGCATATAATTCAGGATCAACCACACCATAGTCATTTTCTACGGTTTGCCCGTTTACAACAAATATAACATCATAAGGCTGAACAGATGGTACTGAATCTACGCTTGCAAGGTCAAGCTCATCTGTTGGGTAAACATCACCGTTAGAAAACCGAACCAGTTTGTATCCATCTAAAGAAATCGGAGAGGATGTTGGATTGTAAATCTCAACTCCTTTGTTTTGTGAATCACCTTCAATATATTCAGAAATAATTAAATCTGAACAATCTTGTGCCCATGCACTTAATGCAATAATCACAATTCCTGTTAATAGTAAAATCTTCTTCATAATTTTGTGTTTTATTGGTTAATTTTTAGTTTTTATTCTTGTATTTCAGTTGCTTGCAGCGCCTTTTCCGTTTAAATGCAAAATTTTGAAAAGGGTTACACAATGAAATAACGTTCTGTGAATTAATAAATTGTAAATCAAGCTGTAACATTGTAGTTACTTTGCTCTCAAAAATACAAAAAAAGTAACATGTTCATGGCTTATTGATGCAGAAATAAAAGGGTCAAAGCCAGTTATGGGAAATTTTTCTAGCATGGGCTTATTCATTAGTTTTTTTTCCCACCAGGGAGTTGGGAATTAAAGCAAGATAAAAAATTAATTGGCAGCGACAGGAAATGCTGATTTGAATGGTTATATTTGTATAATGAGTTTCTTTTTTTCTGAACGTTAATTTTTTTTAGCTATGTATGCACACTTAAAAAAATTTATGATCCGTACAGGCCTTTTGGCCGCACTTTTATTTATTGCCGGCGCACTGTTTTTTAAATTTACTTCGGTCAACTGGTATCATAACGGGTTTATATTTCTATTAGTCGGTTACTTGTTTTTCTCATGGAGTATACAGTATTTTTTATATCGGTATGCAACAAAACGATTAGCTGTTTTTAATCGTGCATTTATGCTGTTAACCGGTATAAAACTGCTGGTGCTGATTGGCGCCATGGGTCTGATCGCTTACGTTGTAACAGCATACTTTAAATATTTTCTGGTTGAACTTTTGCTGCTTTACCTGATTTTCAGCATCCTTGAAATTAAAGATATGCTCAGAATGTTGAAATCGCAGAAATACAAAAAAAACTAACATTTCGCTATAATTCCATACCTTTGTCAACATGCGGGACCGGATTAAAGAAGCCGATAACATTATTCTGGGCATCGACCCGGGCACAACCATTATGGGTTATGGTGTGATTGATGCCTCAGGCAAACAACCGGAAATGTTGAGCATGGGCGTGATTGACCTGCGCAAATACAGCGATCATTATCAAAAGCTTAGTTATATCCACGATCGCACACGCATGCTCATTGAGCAATATCTGCCCGATGAAATTGCCATTGAAGCACCATTTTTCGGCAAAAATGTGCAGTCGATGCTGAAACTCGGCCGCGCACAAGGTGTTGCCATTGCCGCAGCACTTTCTTTCTCCGTTCCGATTGTTGAATATGCCCCGCGAAAAATTAAGCAATCCATCACCGGCTCCGGGAGCGCCTCTAAAGAACAAGTGGCCGGCATGTTGATTAAAATGATGAAAATCGAGAAAGTCCCCTCCTATTTAGATGCCACTGATGGTTTGGCAGCAGCAGTTTGTCACTTTTATCAGCGCATGGTTCCCACGAAAAACAAAACCAATTCCTGGTCCGATTTTGTGAAGAAAAATCCCGGCAGGGTGAAGTGATGTAACGCTGATTAGACGGATTGATCAATTCGTTTTTGGGTTCAATGGCTTGAAAACTTGTTGTGCTGTTGTGCTTGAGCCTAAAAGCAGAAATCAAGTATCTTTGATACGCTGTTTTTCACTGATTCGGAGGTACTTGATTAGGATTTTTTACAAAATTGGTGAGGTAATTCAAATATAACCTGAGGCGTTATCCGTTTACTATCCGCCTATCGAAGATATTACAATATAAAAAGAAAAAATGTATCTAACGGACGTTAAGTGGCATAAACCCAGATTCTTTGGTCTATATTTATTATCGAATCTTAAAATTTTGTACCTTTGATTCAAAATGATTTACCATGCAAGAATTTGCTGAAAAAACATTTGACGTTGCTGAGATAGCAAAATTCACACCTGACCAAGTACGATCTTATGAGGACAGTTTGAAATATTACCGTGATTTGAAAAACTCATTGGATACAGCAAAAGAGGAAGGGAAATCAGAAGAAAAGGAAGGAATTGCAAGGAATTTACTTAACAATAATGTAGATATTGATATAATTGTCAAATCAACTGGTTTGACAAAGGAACAAATAGAAAAGCTGAAATAATTACACCACTTAACAGCGGTGAATAAAGCAAAGGCAGCACGCGCGTTTTCGCGAGCTCCGTAAAATGACAAATCTATAATTTATTTACTAATGTTTCGCACATGTTGTGCAAATGTCTGATATTAAACTCTATAGTCTAAG
>CAYPSX010000234.1:0-6026 GCA_964413185.1 uncultured Bacteroidales bacterium | reverse complement strand
TAATTTATTATCGTCATTCCAGAATTTTCCAATTAACTCGTGCAGATTATATAAATCTTCATAGGTGCCCCATAGCTCAACCCCTAGTCCTCTTTTTGTTGGTACGATATAAATCATATATCAATTATTTTAAATTCTCATTTTAGTAAAGTCGTTGGAAACATTTGAATTGCCCGCAACAAAATAATCGAATTACAGAAAACAAATTTCGACAACACCTTCCGATTAATTAGAAACTCGTTACACCTAGAATATATCGAAATCACTCTACTTAACTTATATGACAACCGTTTTTGGTTTTCTCACGAGGCTCCACAAAACGAAGTGTTCCATCGGCATCTTCGGCCATTAAAATCATGCCCTGCGATTCTATTCCCCTGATTTTTCGGGGAGCCAAATTCACTAAAATACTTACCTGCCGGCCAACAACTTCATCGGGCTCAAAATGTTCGGCAATTCCCGAAACTACCGTGCGCTGGTCTATGCCGGTATCTACGGTCATTTTCATGAGCTTTTTGGTCTTTTTAACTTTTTCGGCTTCCAGGATAGTGCCAATGCGAATGTCCATTTTCGTAAAATCATCGAACGTAATTTCCGGTTTGGCCGGTTCTACTTCAGCATTTTCTGCTTCGTTTTCTTTACGGGTGTCTTCAAGCTTTTTGCGCTGGGCTTCAACCATTTCGTCATCAACTTTTTCGAATAAAAGCGAGGCTTTGTTGATGGTGTGACCGGGTTTGAGCAGCTCCATGCTGCCAATATCTTCCCAATTCAGATCGCCGGCATTCACCATTTTATTCAATTTTTGGGCAGAAAACGGGATAAATGGCTCCATGAGCACACTGAGTGCTGCTGATATTTGCAAGCTGATGTACATAATGGTTCGCGTGCGCTCCTCATCGGTTTTGACGACTTTCCACGGCTCTGTATCGGCCAGGTACTTGTTGCCCAAACGGGCCAGGTTCATAGCTTCGCGCAGTGCTTCGCGGAACCGGTATTTTTCGAGCGATTGCTCTACTTTTTCGCGAATAGATTGATATTCTTCGATGGTTGCTTTGTCGAAATCGTTATATGCAGCGGGTTCGGGCACTTCGCCGTTGTAATATTTGTGGGTTAGTACCAGGGCGCGGTTCACGAAATTGCCCAAAATGGCGACTAACTCATTATTGTTGCGTGCCTGAAAATCGGCCCAACTAAAGTCGTTGTCTTTGGTCTCGGGCATGTTGGCCGTTAGCGTGTAGCGCAGCACATCTTCTTTACCGGGAAATTCTTCCAGATATTCGTGCAACCAAACCGCCCAATTGCGCGAGGTCGAGATTTTATTGCCTTCGAGGTTCAGGAATTCGTTGGCCGGCACATTTTCAGGTAAAATATATTCGCCCGATTTATGTAACATCGACGGGAAAATGATGCAATGAAACACGATATTATCTTTCCCGATAAAATGTACCATTTTGGTTTCTTCATCTTTCCAATATTTTTCCCAGTCGGGTGTAAGTTCTTTTGTAGCCGAAATGTAGCCGATGGGCGCATCAAACCATACGTACAGCACTTTGCCTTCGCCGCCTTCGATGGGAACCGGTACGCCCCAGTCGAGATCGCGGGTTACAGCGCGAGGCCGCAGCCCGTCGTCGAGCCACGATTTGCACTGGCCGTAAACATTGGATTTCCACTCTTTGTGGTCTTCGAGAATCCACTTGCGCAAATGGTCTTCGTACTTGTCAAGCGGCAGGTACCAATGGGTTGTCTCCTTTTTCTCCGGTTTATTGCCGGTAATTGTAGAATATGGATTGATGAGCTCCATGGGGCTCAACGAAGTTCCGCACTGCTCGCACTGGTCGCCATAGGCTTCTTCATAATTGCAATGCGGGCAGGTGCCTTTAATATAGCGGTCGGCCAAAAACTGATTCGCTTCTTTGTCGTAATATTGTTCCGAAGTTTTCTCTTCGAATTCTCCTTTTTCGTAAAGCAGCTTAAAAAACTCCGAAGCGGTTTCATGATGCGTTTTGCTGCTGGTACGGCTGTAAATATCAAACGAAATTCCAAACCGGTTAAACGAATCTTTATTCAAATTATGGTAACGATCGACCACATCTTGCGGCGAAATGCCTTCTTTTCGTGCCTTTATGGTGATGGGCACCCCGTGCTCATCGGAGCCGCAAATAAATTTCACATCGCGTCCTTTTTGGCGCAAATAGCGCACGTAAATGTCAGACGGGACATAAACACCGGCCAGATGGCCAATGTGTACAGGTCCGTTGGCGTAAGGAAGTGCTGATGTAATCAAATATCTTTTGTAATCCATTGAATTATTTTTTTTGCTGATTTTATGCATAAACCACCTCCCGGTAAACCGGAGAGGCATCGAATATCTGTTTATCGAATCTACTTCTACTCATATAGCTTTATGCACTACGTGTTTAAGCTTTGAGTTTTGTAAAAAAAATGTACCTTCGTCCATTCGCACTGTTTCGTATTTTTTAGAAACAGCCCACAAATATAGCGAATCATAGCAAGTTATAAAACTGAACGTATGACAATTACAAATTTTACCCGTCCGCATCATCTTAAAAAAGGCGATACCATTGGAATTTTGTCTACTGCAAGAGCCATTGAAATCGATGAGCTTGAAGCCGCCAAAACGTTTATCCGTTCGCAAGGCTACAATGTAATTTACGGCGCCACCATTGGCGCCCGCGACAATCAGTTTGCCGGCGACGACGATTTGCGCCTGACCGATTTGCAAACCATGCTTGATAATCCGCAAATCAGCGCCATTATTTGTGCACGTGGCGGATACGGCACAGCCCGTTTGCTTGAAGATATTGATTGGACGGCCTTCAAAGAAAATCCCAAATGGATTTTGGGTTATTCCGATATCACCGCGCTGCACAACACAATCAGCCGCATGGAAATTATGAGCCTGCATGGCATAATGCCCGTGAATGTAAAAGATGATGAAAGCAAAACAGCACTACAAGAAGCCCTGAAATTAATGAGCGGTGCCGGTGTTTTTTCGTTAAATCTTCCCGAACATCAATTAACCCGCCCTACTGAGGCAGAAGGCAGGCTCACGGGTGGCAATTTATCCATGCTGTACAGTATGCGGGGCACACCGTATGATATTAATTCTGAAGGACGTATACTTTTTCTCGAAGACCTGGACGAATACCTTTACCACATAGACCGAATGATGGTGAATTTGAAAATTTCGGGCATACTTCGCAACCTTTCGGCTGTTGTTGTGGGTGGCATGACCGACATGAACGATAATTCAACACCCTTTGGCCGCACAGCCGAAGAAATTATAGCGGAACACGTTCCCGAAGACATTCCGCTGTTTTTCGGTGCCAAATTCGGTCATTTTTCAAAAAACCTGCCTATGGTATGTGGAGCGAAAGCGACAATAAGCAAAGATAACAACACCTGGAAACTAACTTACCAACTATGAGCAAACAATCGGAACTGGGCAACTGGGGCGAAGCCGTAACCATCAACTATTTTGAAAAAGCCGGCTTCGAGGTCGAAGAAGTCAACTGGCACTGGCGCCACAAAGAAATCGACCTGATTGTAAGCAACCCCGAAGAAATTGTTTTTGTAGAAGTAAAAACGCGCACCGCCGGTATTCTCACCAAACCCGAAGATGCATTGACACGAGCCAAGCAAAAGCACCTTTTGCAAGCTGCAAATGCTTACATCGAAGAAAAGGAGATCGATAAAGAAGCACGGTTCGATGTGGTTACCATTTGGGTAAATGGCGGCGAACACAATATCAAACACATACCAAATGCATTTGGTCCGCAATGGTAAAAGAACTTGGTTATCATATTAAAGAACTTGGAAGCGACCTGATCAACCTGATTTGGCCAACACTTTGCTGTGCATGCAATCAGCCATTATTTAAAACAGAAGAACAGGTTTGCACTAATTGTTTGGCCAATTTGCCACGCACACATTTCCACCTTTGGGCCGAGAACGATTTCCACAAACTCTTTTGGGGGCGCATTCCGGTAATGTATGCCACGGCATTTTTTTATTATCAAAAAGAAAACCGGTTTCAAAAGCTCATTCACAAACTTAAATACCAAAACCTGCCCGAAATTGGCGTAGTACTGGGAAAAGAGTTTGGTTACGAAATAAAAAAATCGGTTTTTAGCGAGATTGATGTCATAATGCCCGTCCCACTCCATCCGAAAAAACAACATTTGCGGGGCTATAACCAAAGTGAAACCATTGCGTTAGGCATGAGCAGCAGTATGGAAAAACCATATGATACGGAAACACTCATCCGCAATGTACACACAGCCACACAAACCCGCAAAGGCCGCTTTGAGCGGTGGGAAAACGTACACGATATTTTTACCGTTACAAATCCCCAAAAAGTGAAAGGAAAACACATACTTGTGGTAGATGATGTAGTAACCACCGGCGCCACACTTGAAGCATGCGTTTCCGTGCTTCAAGCTAACGGGGCAAAAGCCGTTTCACTGGCTACGTTGGGTATTGCTTAGGGGAGGGAACAATACAATACACTGATTATAAAGAGGTGCGATGGAAGTATAAAATCAAAAAACCGGCTTTTTATGTAACATATTTCTCGTATTTTTGTAAAAGCATGGTAAATACATACTTTAGAACTCCCCGCTGCCGTGCGATTACTCGCGTGGTTTATCAACTACAAAAGCTTTACGATACCCGTAAGCAAACCCCCGTAAGCAAACCTCGTTCTCCCGCATAATCTTTTGCATGTCTGTATAGATACACTTTCAGTATAAAAACCAATCACCCTACGCAAAAACATACAAAATACCTGTCTTTCGCGTTATGCATTTTATAATTCCGGCTCATGCTGGCAAAGATAGCGTTTTTAGAAATAAAGTTGCAATCCGGAGATAAGTCCGTAATAAGCTGAATGTCTGTACACCCACGCGATAAAATCGCGCGGTAGCAGAGGCTCCGACGCTTCAAAGGCATTCTCTCGTTCCCAAAAGATAAAACAAGAACACATATTATTCGCCATTGACTCCTTGATTAAAACAAGCAAATTGGAAAATATATGATGGAAATATTGCAAGCAAAAAATAAAACCACTTCCAGGTCCCTTTTACTACGGCACGATTGCTAGCGTTACGGAATGCAACAACATCCAGAAATATCCTGTTATTGTTTATTGGAACATTTTGTTTAAATTTAGTAATAATTTAAAACCAAAAAGTTTTTTGGTTAGCCGGCATCCAATATTGTTAAATTAACATGAAAAAAACAACACTTATATTATGCCTGATTTTTGCTTGGTTTTCGGTTTTCAGTAATCCCGATTCTTTGTATGTTAAACTACAATCTCATAAAGAAAAGCAACAGCACCTTCAGCTTGCACATACACAAATCGACCTGGCAAAATATCATTATTTCACCAAAAAAAACCATGACTCTACTCTCTTTTATGCGCAAAAGGCTGTAGCATATTTCACACAACAAAAAACTGACAATAAAAAATTGGGATATGCTTATAAATTAATAGGCTATGCATATATTGCCATTGAAAGTTATGAAAAAGCATTGCAGTATTTTGATTCTGCACTTGTTTATCTGCATCGAAAAAAGCAGCTACTGTCTATTTTACAGGTACACACCAATAAAGGTATTGCCTACAATTTTGTAGACAATCCGTCTAAAGCCATCGATGCATTTAAAAAAGCGTTAGAAATAGGTTTTGAACTAAAAGATACAAGCCAGATAATTATAAACAGTCTCAATACCGGCATAATGTATAATGTTGCAGGTCAAATTACAGAGGCAGCAGAATACCTGATTAAGAGTATTGAACTTGCCAAACAAACCCACGACACAACCAATCTGATCAAATGCTACATTGAACTCGGTGATATTTATGTGGAGCAGGACAAAATCGATCAGGCTGAAAAATATTACCTGTATGCCCTGGATATACTGGACACCACTTCCTATTCACGATCACACGTGTCATTGTATGATGTTCTTGGATATGTGAAAGAACGACAAAATCAGTT
>CAYPSX010000233.1:0-6077 GCA_964413185.1 uncultured Bacteroidales bacterium | reverse complement strand
GTTTTGGAAAATAGTTCGATCGCAGGATTAATTGCTCCAAACTATCGAGTTTGTTATGCAAAGTGCTCGTTTTCAGCGCCGGCATGTTGGCCCGGGCATTTGTCCAGCATTGTTGTAAAGTTACGGTTTGTTGGGCATACACACCGGAAGAAAACAGCAATGCAATAATTAAGGTCTTAAATTTCATAACGGTACGGGTTTTAGTGGTTTTCGAGGCTCATCAAAATAATTTGCGTTACACGTTCTTTGCGACCCTCAAGCATTTTTTCGTATGGTTGCTGATCACCATCAAAGAAAACACGGGTCATTAGCGGTTGAGCAATAAACGGAAACACAACAAGAGCAATGGTATTCAAAATCATTTCAAAAACCTCTTCTTTCGATTTTTTTAAGTGGGCGGCAAGTTCGGGCAACATTTGCCTCGGATCGAAACCTGCTGAAGTCATCAGTTGATAAAGGTTTTGCGGATCGCGTTGCACCTCCTGCAAAATAAATAAAGGCAGGAACCGGTTCTCTTTTATTATCTCAAAATATTGATCGACAAACGCACCAATGCGCTCTTCGATTGACATATCAGCCGTTAGCAACATTTGAATACGGGGGCGCATCTGACCAAACGCATCTCGAAAAGTTTGTTCAAAAAGCTTTTGTTTACTCCGGAAATAATAGTGGAGCAAGGCTTTGTTGATGCCGGCCTCATCGGCAATCTCCTGCATTCGTGTTGCGCCCATGCCCTTTTGTGTGAAAAGCTTGCGGGCTGCATCGAGTATTTTTTGTTCGGTTTGTTTTTCAGTCATTTTACCTTTCAGTTTAACTATTTGGTTAAATTCAACGATACAAATAAACAAAAGGTTTCATAATTGACCAAATAATTTAACTGTTTGGTTAAAAATTCCTGTAGAGACGGTTGGTTATATTGAGACGCACGGACGTGCGTCTCTACATGCGCAAACCAACGAACGGGCAAAAAAATACGAATATCCGGAAACCACCGGAAATCGTGAAATTTTTTCTGACGCCCCTTC
This sequence comes from uncultured Bacteroidales bacterium, assembly GCA_964413185.1. Classification (GTDB taxonomy): domain Bacteria; phylum Bacteroidota; class Bacteroidia; order Bacteroidales; family Salinivirgaceae; genus Salinivirga. Next base: position 5,052 of record CAYPSX010000233.1, on the reverse strand, counting down.
AGGGCTTTTGCTCGTTATTACATATCCCCAGGGCGTTGCCCCGGGCTATTGCTGTCAGCCCTTTGGGCTGTGTAATGCATTTTCAAAAAGAAACAAGGCTGTCAGAAACTGACAGCCTTGTTTTTTTGTTTTATAGATCCGTATTATTGTTTTATGATTTTTCCTGAAACAAATCCATGTTTAGTTTGAAGTCTGTAAATATAGAAACCTTCCGGTAAATTAGTCAAATCAATTCTCATTGATGATTTGCCGGATACATTAATTTGTTGCATTAGTTTACCGTCAATAGTGGTAATCATAAGCTCTCCACTGGCAACATTACCGGTATTTAGCTGAATGGTAGCCATATTTTTCACTGGCTGTGGCATAACTTTCACATCAGGTTCAATTCGGGCATTACCCTGAATACCTGTCGGATCCATTCCGTTGTCCATAATTGCTTTGATACAGAAATTACCTGAATACTTCCAATCTTCATCTCCAACATTATAAAAATCCTCCCACTCATTATACATGTTCCAAAAAAAGCTTTGGTTAGGACGTGAAGTAGAATGGACAATGGTCTTTTTACTATCCCCACATAATAATACAGGAACTTCCGATGTACGGTCGAATGGCATTCCCTGCTTGTCAAACTCCAGTTTAATATAAAAATCGTCGCCCGGCTCAAAACCCAACTCATCTTCTAAATCAATTGTATGCAGTCCGGTATGATTAATAGTTCCTGAAACCTGACCAAGCTCATTGCTAAGTGCAACTCCATCAAAATCATCATAAATTGTCACTGCAAAAGCGACTGTATCATTGGCAGTATAAAAGTTAACAGCCTTAAGTGTAACACTGTCATGAGCATTGAAAGCATTCATTGCTGTTGTTGTTACTTCCCATGTGTCGCGCCATCCGTGATAATCATGGTAATAAATGGTATCGAAAAACGGCTCAACTGTATTGACAAATGAAATAGCGCCCATTTCCGGTTCGCGGGTTGCCCATTTATCGTAGTAAGAAATCCAGAAATATCCGCTATTTCCCCACCATTCGCCCCAGCTGTTTTTCACGAGCCAGGCGCCGGGTTCATCGGCCTGGGTTTCCCGGGTATCGTCCCAGCCGATTATGGAAACGGCATGGTTGGGCAGCATATCGCTTGTTGATGGTTGATAATGTTCATACTGACCATTGATAAATGAACCATCATAGGCCATACAGGTTCCCAACACGCCATTCTCCATAATTTTTTGTTTCACCACATTGATGTTAGAAAGGTCTTCTTCTACAATATACCACTCAATATCGCGCACATAAAATTTACGGTACCCTTCGTACTCGCGGGGCGGAGCGGAATTATACCACATGGTTTCACTTGTAGTATCTTTTACGGCACCATCGCCACGGGCTAAATATGCAGAAGTAACCCGATAATCTCCGCCATAATGCACATCAAGCCCGGAGCCGTCATCCGGCATTGTGTCCTGGTTAAATTCGCTGTTAAAACCATTCCACCAATCGAGGTGATATTCAGAAAGATTGGGTTCTCCGTCAAAACCTGCAGCAGCCCAATTTCCGGACATAAATAAATTTCCTTCGATGGCAGCCATAGCGCCATGTGTCCAGCATGTGCCACCTTCCTGGCTTTTTACCGAGGTTACATAATTAACGCCATCGTAATCGCGCAAATCAAATGTTTCGGGAAAATCCTGTGCATTAGCTGAAACAAATGCCAGGGTCATAAAAATTAGTAATAGTTGTTTCATTGTGTAACAATTTAAGGTTAGCTTTTTATCAGGCTGAAAAACTTTTCAGCAAAATACAAAGATGAAGTTGTTGCTGTAAGCGGATTAACAAAAACAAAATCAAATCCTTGCACCAACAAATATAAAAAAAATAATATAATTCATAGGGTAAAACAGGATTAGTCCGTCTTATTATTAAAAGCGCGCAAAACTTAAAAACCTAAAACTATGAACAAAAAATTGAACCATATCGTGATGAAAGCATCGGTACTCAGTATACTGATCGTGTTATTCTCAACCATGACTTTTGCACAGGAAATTACGGATAATTACCGTGGAATTGTTGTTGACAAACAATCGGACGAACCGAAATATTTCGCATCAATCTCTGTTGAAGGCACAAATATCGGGACGGTTACGAACAGTGAGGGTAGCTTTATTATTAAGGTACCTGTTAAACTCAAAGACCCGAAACTTGTTGTCTCTTACATTGGATACAATAACGCAGTAGTTCCATTGAACAATCTGGATAAAACCAAAGTCAATAAAATTCCTATTGTAGCCAAAAGCATACAAATTTCTGAAATCACAACAAGTCCCAAGGAACCGGAAAGCATCGTAAGGGCCATGTTTCGTAACATTAGCGAAAAATACTATGCCGATCCGGCAATTTTGGAAGCGTTTTATCGCGAAAGTGTAAAAGAACGCAGAGATTACCAAATATTAGCCGAAGCTGTGGTCAACATTTACAAAGCACCTATTCATGCTGTATTCGGATCAGACCAGGTTACCATTGAAAAAGGGCGCAAAAAAGTAAACGCCGGTAAAATCGATACACTACTTGTTAAACTCCGCGGCGGGCCACGTGTACTGATGTACCTCGACTTAATTAAAAACCCGTCGTTGATTCTCAACCATGACTACATGAAATTTTACGAGTACAAACTCGAAGAAATGGCCATGGTCAATAACCGTGCACATTATGTAGTTTCTTTTACACAAAAAGGACATGTTAACTTCCCACTCTACAATGGTAAATTTTATATTGATGTAGAAAAACTTGCCCTGAAAGAAGCTAAATTCTCAATGAACATGGTCAACAGTATCGAAACCCAGCGTCGGTTTATTAAGAAAAAGCCTTTTGGCATGGTATTTAAGCCGCTTGAAGCCAACTACCACATTCGTTACGAAGAAGTTAACAACAAATGGATGTTCGACTATGCCCGGGCAGAAGTAAGTTTTAAATGCGACTACAAACGTAGACTTTTCAAAAATCGCTATACCATTACTTCTGAAATGGTTATTACCGACAGAAAATTTACTGATATCGAGCCTTTTGCCCGTCATGAGCGTTTCTACGCCAGCGACATTTTATCAGAAAAAATCAATAGCTTCCTCGATGATGATTTTTGGGGCAACCGTAACATTATCGACCCAACAACAGATATTAACGAAGCCATTGAAGAATTACTTGAGGTACAATAGCAAATGCGCATCAAACAAAACAATCAGCTAAATTAAACCCAAATTGAGTTCTAATATACTCAGTACCCGGACCGGGCAAAAAACCCATAACACCAAAAACCATGAGCCCGGTCCGGTTACAACTAAAAAATTCAATAATGAACGGATTAAAATCTTAACTTTGTGAAAAACCAGTACGGGAATACAATTTTGAATGGAGACAAACGACCAAAATACAGCAAAGAAGATAAAAAACGGCGATAAGAAAGCCTTTGAGAAGGTTTTTCGCCAATATTACAACGAACTTTGCCACTTTGCCCTTGGTTTTTTAAAAGACCCTGATGAAGCAGAAGAAATTGTGCAAGAAGTATTTTTCAGGATTTGGAACCGCAGAAAAAAATTTACCATTCAAAGCAATCTGAAAAGTTACATTTATCAATCAGTTAGAAATGCCTGTGTGGAGCATGGACGGCATTTACAGGTAAAAAATAAATATGCAGGAGAAAAAATCGAAAGTAGTCTGCCGGCAAGTCCGGAAGAAATATTAGAAGCCGGCCAACTGGAAAAAATTATGCAAATGGCCATAAACAAGTTGCCCCAACGATGCAAAAAAATATTCAGTCTCAGCCGCGATGAAGGACTCAAGTACAGGGAAATTGCTGAAAAACTGGCCATCTCAATAAAAACAGTAGAAGCCGATATGGGCATTACCTTGCAAACTTTGCGAAACGCACTAAAAAACGCTGACAAATGAATACAAGCCACAACATACTAGCAGCTAAATACTTATCGGGAGAAATGAACGAGCGCGAAGCAAAGGAATTTGAACAATCGCTGAATCAAAATCCTGAATTAAAATCAGAAATAAATACGTTATCATTATACTGGAACCAAATGGAACCAAAAGAAACACATAGCTTTGACACAGATGCAGCCTGGAAAAATGTAGAAGAACGGATAGAACACGAAGCACCAAAAAAAATCCGGAAACTAAATAAATGGCAGCTGATGAGCATTGCTGCATCGGTAATTTTATTATTTGGCTTCGCTACCCTCATGCTGGCCGAATTCCTGCCCGGCAACAACCAAATGCGATACTTTGCAGAGCAGCGAATGGAAATAAAACTCCCCGACAATAGTAAAATTATACTAAAAAAAGGCAGCGAGCTAACCCTCGCAGAGTATTTCAACAATAAATCGCGCACCGTTAACCTGAAAGGAGAAGCCTGGTTTGAGATAACGCCCGACAAAGAAAAGCCATTCATTATTGAGGCAGCACGCTCACAAATATCGGTTCTGGGAACCACGTTTAGTGTAGAATCGAAACCCGACAAACCCGATTTTGTAGCTGTAAAAACCGGGAGAGTCAGTGTAAGCCACAAATACAGCGATCAATCCACCATACTAACTGCCAATCAGTATGCACAAATTGACGATGAAAAACTGGAACGAGTAAATAAAATCGATCCAAATTATTTAGGCTGGGCACTGCAAAAATTCTATTTTTCAAATGCATCGTTGTCATTAGTAAGTGATAAACTGGAAGAAGCCTTCAACAAAAAAATCGTTTTCAGCAATCCGGCCATTGGCAACCTGGGCATTTCAGCTACCTTTAAAGGCCAAAGTTTTGAAGAAATTGTAGAAATTATCGCAGAAACCCATAACTTAGCCTATCAGATAGAAGCTGACAGGGCCGTTCTGAAAAGAAAATAAACAAAGCGAACAGTAATTAATTTCTTCACCATTTTTTCTCCATGCATGACATTATGAACAAAGCGGGATTCATTTTTTCACTTTTCATTATCATCGCCTCACTCAAATTACAAGCACAGGAAGAGGCATTGAAAAGCCGCGTCAA
>CAYPSX010000232.1:0-6103 GCA_964413185.1 uncultured Bacteroidales bacterium | reverse complement strand
TTAAATACTTCGCAAGCCTTGAACTCGAACATTATGAACCAGACACTGACTTTATTGACCGACTCTAGTTAATGGATATTAGATATTGGATATTAGATTATATTTTTCATTTGAATTTATAAACAACTTTAAAACAATACGATTATGCCTGTAAATTTAAGAAACCGCAATTTCCTGAAATTACTGGATTTCACTCCTCAAGAAATGAAATTCCTGCTCGACCTTTCTATGAGCCTGAAAAAAGCAAAATATGCAGGAACTGAACAGCCACGACTGACGGGCAAAAACATTGCCCTGATTTTCGAAAAATCATCGACGCGTACACGCTGTGCTTTTGAAGCTGCTGCTTACGATCAGGGTGCTCACGTTACTTACCTGGGACCCTCGGGCAGCCAAATCGGTGCTAAAGAATCTATGAAAGATACTGCACGTGTACTGGGTCGCATGTACGATGGTATTGAGTACCGTGGTTTTGGACAAGAAATTGTTGAAGAGCTCGGAAAATACGCCGGTGTACCTGTATGGAACGGTCTGACCAACGAATTTCACCCAACTCAAATTCTGGCTGACTTCCTCACCATGATGGAGCACACAGATAAACCTTTGAGCAAAGTTAAATTTGCATACGTTGGCGATGCCCGCAATAATATGGGTAACTCGCTGATGATTGGTGCTGCCAAAATGGGTATGGATTTCCGCGGCATTGCTCCTAAAAGCGTTCAACCAACTGAAGATTTGGTTAAAAAAGCCAACGAAATTGCCAAAGAAACCGGTGCCACCATCACCATTACCGATGATGTTGCAAAAGGCGTTAAAGATGTTGATTTCATTTATACCGATGTTTGGGTATCAATGGGTGAACCGGAAGAAGTATGGAAAGAGCGCATCGAACTGCTCAAACCATACCAGGTAAACATGGACATGATTAAGAAAACCGGAAACCCGAACGTGAAATTCATGCACTGTTTGCCGGCATTCCATAACCGCGAAACCAAAGTTGGTGAAGAGATTTACCAAAAATTCAATATCGAAGCTATGGAAGTAACCGACGACGTTTTTGAATCGGAACACTCGGTAGTTTTTGATGAAGCCGAAAATCGCATGCATACCATCAAAGCTGTAATGGTTGCAACGCTTGGACATTAAAATTCGCTAACCGAATATATCAAAAGGCACCTGTTACGGGTGCCTTTTTTGTGTTTAATCAAACAAAAAAATTGTTTCTTTGTAGTAACCTGAAACTAAATTATTCCTGATATGGACACACTTGTAAAAACAATTAGTGATGCTGCCGACGATGGCATAAATGTTCTTGATTTTCAGTTTAATGAAAATGATATTCTTATTCCCGACCTGTCGGACGAAAACCGGGAACTTGATACTGTAAATCTTGACAACCCGCAAGAGATGCAAAATTGGCTAAACAGTAAACTAAAATCAGCGAATAAAACAATTGCCATTGGCGGATACGGCGAAGATCGTGTAGTATACAAGCGGAGCAAACATTTTGGTTCAGGACCCGATGCACGGTCAATTCATTTGGGCATTGATTTATGGATTGATGCTCATACGAAAGTTTTGGCACCTTTTGATGCGCATGTCCACAGTTTTCAAAACAATGATAATCATGGGGATTATGGCGCTACAATTATTTTGCAACATTCCATAAACAATGCAACTTTTTATACGCTGTACGGTCATTTGTCGATGAACTCTCTGAAAGGCAAACACGAAGGCATGGCAATAAAGGCCGGAGAAGCCTTCGCTGAGTTAGGTGAACCTCACGAAAATGGCGGATGGCCTCCGCACCTTCATTTTCAGGTTGTACGCAATATGGGTACGAAAAAAGGTGACTATTTTGGCGTTGCCAGTCAACAGGAAAAAGAAGAAATGATGCATATATGCCCTGACCCAAACCTTATTTTGGGCTTTGATTTGCTAAAACACAATTAATTGGCTTGTTTTTGCTTGAGCTTCAACATAATTTCATCAAATTCATCAAAACAGATGTTTAGTTGATTGATGTCGAACTTACTCATCGATTCTTTAATTCGTTCGGCAAATCTTTTAAATTCCATTAGGTTATGTTTTTCTGCAAAGGCATACAGCCTGTCGCTAAATGCATTAACTTTACGGCTCGAATATGATTTGTAGCATTCCCGATGCTGGTGATAGATTTTATTTAAAAGCTCATTCTGATCGTTCTGTGCTAGTTTAGAAACCTTTTCATTTACCTTGTCAAAAGAACGAAAACAATCTTTTTTGCATTTTGCTTCTGCCTTAACACTTTTCAGGGTAACAGTAAAGGTAGTGCCTTTGCATTTTTGACTTTCGACATGAATTTTGCCATTGTTTTTTTCTACAAAGTCTTTGACAAGAATAAGTCCAAGCCCGGTTCCCAACTCCTGCGAAGTTCCCGGCGTCGAAAATGTTTTATCGATGCGGAATAAATCAGGTATAACCTGTTCATCAATTCCTACTCCCGTATCCTTGATGTAAATTTTTGTAGCACCTTCACCGGCTTGCTCGCAACCTGCATTAATTTCGCCACCTGCCGGGGTGTATTTTATGGCATTTGAAAACAGGTTCCTTATTACGGTATTAATCATCTCACGGTCGGCGTTTACCCAACAATGCTCTTTTTCCTTAAAATTCAGGTTTATTGTAATCCCTTTCTTTTCGGCTGTTGTGCTAAACAAAACAGCATTATCGCGAACCAGCTCGGGAAGTGTAACTTGCTCAGGGTTAAAAGGAATTCGGTTTGATTGGCTTCGCGACCACATCAGCAGGTTTTCCAACAAACTATAGTTTTGCTTTGTGCTATCGTAGATCAGGCGTATCAGGTGTTCGCGCTCCTCATCATTGAGATTGGCATGTTTTTTTAACAATTCTTTAGAAAATCCTAAAATTGTATTAAACGGATTTTTAAGGTCGTGGGCAATAATGGAGAAAAATTTATCTTTTGTTGCATTTAGCTCTTTCAATTCTTCATTTTGCTTTTTAATGAGTAGTTCTGCTTTACGCTTTTCAGTAATATTTCTAACCAGGCTGACAAATCGCTGATCTCCTGTTTTGTTGTCTTTTATGGGTGTAATTTTTGCATTATAATATGCTTTCCCATGTTTAGTTATTGATTCGTACGTAAGGCTTACTGGTTGATTTTTATATGCAGCTTTTTTGATAGCATTATTAATCTCCCGTGCCAGTCCCGGTTGCAAAACCTCTTCGGTAGTTTTTCCTATCAATTCATGTTTGGACATGAATAGTTTTTCATCATTACTTGTCCATACATTCAGATATTTGCCTTCAATATCCTGCTCAAAAATTATATCATCGAGGTTTGTAAGCAGCGATTGTAAATTTTTTTCACTTTCTGAGATTTTTTCTTCTTTTCTTTTTCGGTCAGAAATATCATAAACAACACCCATAAGGCGCCTGGGTGTGCCATCATCTTTACGTTCAAGTACCCGGCCCTTATCGTATAGCCATATATACGTTCCGTCTTTTTTCCTGAGTCTGTATTCAACTTCGTAAACGTCTGCTTTTCCGCGTAAATGTTTGCGCATACTCTCCATGGCCATTTCATAATCGTCCGGATGGATCATATCAATATAATCCTGTGCGGTAAAGTCTACTTCTTCGGGATTATAACCCAGCAAAGCCGGTTTTTTATCGGCTGTAACCATCTTGTTATTCTCGTAATCCCAATCCCACCAGCCAAGATGTCCCACTTCCATGGCCATTTTCAGGCGGGCGCTTGTTTCTTCTATTTCTGCCTGGGCTTTTGCGCGTTCGCTAATATCGCGGACTGCGGCCATACCCATTTTTCGACCGTGAATTTCAAATACGTGGCCATGTATTTCTATGGGATAATATGCTCCATCAGGTTGTTGATGAAACATATCGAACTGTGTTTCTTGCTTATTTTGTAACTCTTTAGCGACCCTGTTTAAATACACAAGGTTGTGGTTGACATGAATTTCTGATGGTGACAGATCCAAAAACTCTTCGTTAGACATATTGAATAGTTCGCATCCTTTTTTATTTACCTGTACAAAATTGGTCGGTTTTCCTTCTGTATTAAACTTGAACAGGAAAATGGCATCGTTCGAATTATTGAAAATTTCGGTGTATTTAAGCTCCTGTTCTTCAAGCTCTTCGAGGTGCTCCTGTTTTTCATCAACAATATCTGTTATGGTAAGTCTGATGATTGTTTCGTTGTTTTCATTATAGGCGTGTGCATTTATTTTGGAATGAACAATCAGTCCATCGGACTGTTTAAAATCTATTTGTCCGGACGAACTAACTTTTTGTTTAATGGCATCTTGCAGAATTCGCCTGAAAACTACTTTTGATTTATCCTCCAGAAATGGAAAAATTGAGTTGAGATTAAACACCTCACGTGGCCTGCCAAACAATTTGGCAGCAGCAAAGTTAAGGTCAATAATGTTTCCTGTTGCATTTAGTGTTATGTATGCAACCGGGGCATAATCATAGAGTTGCTGAAATTTTTTCTTTTCTTTTTCGAGCTTTTCATGCGATTTAAGAAGTTCATCGTTTTGCATTTCCAACTCTATCTGATGAATGGAAAGCTCTTCCAAAAGGGCTGTAACATCTTGGGGAGCATTCTCCAGCGTGTAATTTTTGCGCTGTAAAATTTCCTCTGCTTTCTTACGTAATGAGTCTTTATCACCTGACCTACCCATCGATTATGTTTTTTGATATTCTTTTTCTAGATTATTACTGAAGTTTATACTGATCGATTATATCATTTAGCTGATTGGCCCTATCTTTCAGACTGCTGGATGATGCTGCCAATTCTTCTGCAGATGCCGCATTGGAGTTCGTGATGTTTGTATTATCGTCCATCGCTTTTGCCTGCTCGCTCGTGGCATTTGAAATACTATTGAGTTCGCCTGAAATATTTTGAGCTGCATCTACAATTTTATTGATCCGCTTTCCGGCTTCTTCGGTAAGTTTCACGCCCTGCTCTACCGAAACTACGCTGTCTCTGATAATTTCGGCAATTTCTTTAGCTGATTTGTCGCTTTCGTTGGCCAGTTTTTTTACTTCCTGGGCAACCACGGCAAAGCCTTTCCCGTGTTCTCCTGCCCTTGCTGCTTCTACTCCGGCATTAAGTGCCAGCAGGTTGGTCTGGAACGAAATATTCCTGAGTACATCAATTGTTTTTTCGATTTCCAGGCTCCGGTTATGAATTTTTTCCATAGCCGCTTTCAACTCGTTCATTCCTTTGCCGGCTTCGCTGGCATTGGCCGATGAACTTTCGGCTACGGTATTGGCATCGGAGGAGCTGTCGGCTGTGGTTTGCACCGAACCGGAAATTTCTTCAAATTGGGCTGCCTGCCTTTGAGCACCCTCGGAAATGCTGTTTGAGCTCGATGATATTTCTCCTGCGGCATTATTTAATTCCCTTGCAGCTTCTTTAACGGTTTGAAAAACATTCACAACAGAATCGACCATTTTATTGATGAAAACTGCCAGATCTCCAAGTTCGTCGTTGCTTGTAATGTCTATTCTTTTTCTGAGATCGCCCTGAGCGACCAATTTACTAACGTCTTTTATCTGGTAAATAACATTTGTAATTCTGCGCACGTAGTACAATCCGATAATGCTGGCCAGAACAACAACCACGATGCCCCATATACTAATTCCGGCAACAGCACTTCGTATATTTGCCTGTACCGGAGCCAAATCGGATTTGATTACAAAAACCCCGTGCATATCGCCATTTTTCCAATTTTCCATTTCGTAACCGAGAATATCGGTTCCATTGCCCCACGGACTTTTTGACGGGTGTCCGTGGCAGGTCATACACCCCTGCGATTCATCGAGATACACAGAACGAGCTACATACATGCTGTTTGTTTCGTCATCTTCATATACAATTGTGCCGGTTTCTCCGGCTTTAAAACGCTCTATAAATTCTTTTTCCAGCGGTGTCGGTTGGTTTTCGGGCTTTCGGGGATTCATGGCTGCTACCCGGAATTCGTAGTTTTCCTGGCTGGCATTTTTTGCTCCCACCCGCATGGAAGAAATAATCGGAACCTGGTTTAAAACTTTTTCTTTTGCACTGGCAGGTACG
>CAYPSX010000231.1:0-6209 GCA_964413185.1 uncultured Bacteroidales bacterium | reverse complement strand
AATTTCGTGTTTTGTCAGATACCGCCATTGGCCGGTTGGAACATCGAGTTTAACATTCATAATGCGGATTCTTTTAAGCGAAACCACGTTATAACCTAAAAACTCGCACATACGGCGAATTTGTCGGTTCAGTCCTTGGGTCAAAACAATTCTAAAACTGAATTTTCCTGTTTTTTCAACTTCACACTTCTTTGTAACTGTATCTAATATAGGAACCCCATTGCGCATTTTGTGCAAAAAACCTTTAGTAACAGGCTTATCTACTGTAACCAGGTACTCTTTTTCATGATCATTAACAGATCGCAATATTTTATTGACAATATCACCATCATTGGTCATAAAAATCAAGCCTTCGCTGGGTTTATCGAGCCTTCCGATGGGAAATATGCGCTCCGGATAGTTTATAAAGTCGACAATATTATTTTTCTCCCTTTTCGTATCGGTTGTGCAAACAATGCCAACGGGTTTATTCAACGCAATATAAATGAACTCTTTTTCCGGTCGTTTTACCAGTTTTCCGAAAACCCTCACTTCATCGCTATCCAGCACTTTAGTCCCGGGCTCCGGGTACTTGCCATTTACGGTAATTTGCTTCGCCTCCAAAAGCTGATCGGCTTTACGGCGGCTGCAATAACCAATTTCTGATAGATATTTATTGATGCGTGTTTTTTCCGGCTCCATTTTTACAACAATCAATGAGAATTATACAAATAAAGTATAAAATGGTTTATAAAATGCATCTATAGGATATTTTTAGTTCATAGAAATATAAATTTACAATGCCATTATTAAAACAAAAGATAAATTTTTATATTTGCGCAAAAAAGACATGAAAAATCTATTTATTACTCTCCTATCCCTGCTCACTATGACACCATCTATTGCTCAAGTTGATTCAACAATTGTCAAATATTCATCTATTGAAAATGAAGATATAAGGGCAATAAACATGCTAAATGGTATCCAGTTCTTACGCATTGAATGCGAAGATGTAAAAATGAAAAACAAAAAATTCCTGCTATATCTTGATGAGTTTAAATTAGGTGAAAAGGTTAACTCAGACACCGTATTTAATTGCACAAATACAAAATATCCCGTTATTATTGGCCAGGACACCATGATTTATTACATCAATCCATGCAGCAGAGCACGTTTCCCGGAGGAAAAAAACAAGTTCACAATTCGGCTGGCTGCAAAATATGAAAATGACTCGCTGTCGTTAAATATTAACTATCCAAACGTTATATCAGATTATAGATTAGGAGCAACAAAAAGATACAGCCTCAGGCCATTAGGCAACCTTCAGGACATGAAAAAAACAATTGAAATCGGTAAGAAAACTCCGATTGTAACTTACACTCCACCCTACAAAATGAGTTCAAACATCAACTCATACTGTACTCTGAGCCAGGACTCCCCTAACTTATGGTATACAAAATATGATATTGACCATTTTTATGTTATAAGTTTGAAAATAGAATAGTTTTATCAATAATAGCATCACAAAATAAACTTTCCCTAAAGTGGGTTGTAAAAATTAAGTGGTGGTATTCGGTAAGGTATGGATAATTAATCTTTTATAATATTATAAATAAGTGGTGGGATAAATACAATATCTTTATCAACTTAATTTGTTATATACATTAAAAAACCGTATCGACACAATCATACAAACAAGAAAAAACGCGAATAAAAGTACAATTTCATTGGTGCAGTCTGTAAATGATAAATCCCTGACCAACACATTATTAAATGCATTGACACCCCAATTTAGTGGCGATATCACGCTTATACTGCGCATAAAAGCCGGCATGGCAAACACAGGAACCCATACTCCTCCAATAGCGGCGAAAATAACGACAGAGATGGAGCCAAAAGTTGATGATTGCTGATAAGTTTTAGCAAATGTTCCTACCAAAATGCCGTAGCCGACAGCTGCCAGCGATGAAAAAAAGCCTACAACCATTAAAGAGAAAAATTTATCGGCAATTTCGAGCGCCGGAAAGTCAAAAAACGGTAAAACATAAATGCCCATCAAAATCATCAGCAAAAATTGTATCAGCCCGACAAAAAGATAGGTTAATAGTTTCGACACCAGATAAAAATAAAACGGAAATGGGGCGAAACCCAAACGAACAAAACTCCCTTCTTCGCGCTCCCTTATCATGTTTCCACCCAGCGACATGACAATGAAAAACAACGCAAATAGCGTCCAGGCAGGCACATTATGCTGCACGGAATTGGGGATTATTCGGGCTCCTTCTACAGAGGCATAACGCTCTTTATACGTTACAATATCATCTACAATAATTTCAGACTTTTTAAACGGAATACGCCTGTTGATTTGACTCATCATCAATTGCGTTTTTACTTTTTGATTATGTACCTCAAGCATACTCATAATCATCCGTTTATACGATGTGCGGGTAACCGGGTCGAAAAAAACTTCTATTCGGGCAGAGTCTAATGCCTTTTTGGATTGTTGCTTTTTCTTTGATGAAAATGCATGGTGTACATTTTTAATAATCTGTTTTTTAAGTCTGTAGGTTGAGCTATCGGGTATTATTATCCCGATTTTATATGTTCCTTTTGCCACTAATTCTTCAATGTGGTGTGTTTTGCCGGCACCGGCTTCAGTTACGTCAAAATAGCCAGATTGTTTAAGTCCTTTCACAACCATGTTGCCCAGCGAATCGTTGTCGTTGTTTTGTACAATAACTTTAATATCAAAATTATTTACAGCTTTAAACGATGAATCCTGGATAACCACCATTATAAAAACGAGCGCCACGGGCATAAGAAACATATATCCTAAACCGGCTTTGTCGTTTAATAAAACGAGAAAATCTTTGTAAATAAGTGTTAATAATTTACGTAAATTCATTCTCGTATTTGTTTACCTGTAAGTTTAATAAAAACATCTTCGAGGTTTGTACAATCCGGATGTGAGCTTACCAGTTTGGCGGGTTGGTCGGCAGCAATAATTTTGCCCTCGTCAAGAATGGCTATCTGTGTACAAAATTTCTCTGCTTCATCCATATAATGTGATGTGTATAAGATAGTTGCACCATTATTATTGAATTGCTTCAGATTGTTTAAGATGAACTTTTTCGATTGCACATCGATTCCGGCTGTGGGCTCGTCCAAAATAATAATTTGCGGGTTGTGCAGAATTCCGGCAATAATGTTAATTCTTCTTTTTAATCCACCGGAAAGGTGCATAACTTTCTGATTGGCTTTTGCTTCCAAACCAAACACCTGTAAATAACTTTTGATTTTATTGTTTAGTTTTGACCGATTTATTCCATATAAACTACCGAAAATATATAAATTGTTGTATACACTAAGTGTTGGATACAAAGAGATTTCCTGGGGAACAACTCCAATAAGTTTTTTGATAGCCGTAAATCCGTTTCGAATATTTAAACCGGAAATAAAAACCTCGCCTGAAGTTGGTTGTAAAAGTCCGGTCAGGATATTTATGGTGGTGGTTTTACCGGCTCCATTGGGCCCAAGTAAACCAAAAATTTCACCTTCGCCAATTGAAAAAGACAAGTCAGAAACGGCTAAAGAACCAGACTTTAAATACTTTTTCCGGAGGTTTTTTACTTTAATAATCTGTGTATGGTTTTTATTATTCACCATCTATGCTCAATTTACAAAGATTTGAACACATTTTTTTCGCGTTCTGCAATTTCCAATAAAATTTCGTTGATCAACGCAAAAGTCTCCTCTGTATTATTACTCCTGCCTTTCACTATCCTACTGGCATGCAATGCAAAATCCCGCCATCGATCACCAATAGCAGTAAGCTCTTTAGCAGCATCAACAAGTTCCGGCCGATCAAGTACTTTTGCAGCTTCTTGTAAGAATGCAGCATACATGAATCTAAATCCTGCCCCTCCCGTACCGGCTTCCTCTTGTATACGGATGATATTTCCAAGGAAACTTTTCACAAACTCAGTGTTATCTTTTTCTTTTCGGATGCGCTTTGCCAACAAACGAATTCCTTTTACTCCATGATACGGAATAGGGTTCTTTATCATTAACTTTTTAGTAGCTCTTATGCCTCTTGTTACAGCTTTTTCAATGTCGCTATTTTCAGGTACGGATAAAGGAAAATACATATCGCCCTTAACTGTTATTACTCCTTTGGCAAACCTGGCTTTAAGCAAATCGTCGTAAGAAATGGTTGCTTTTTCTTCTAAAACCGGATCACTTACCAAATAAGTATCACCCTTTTTACCGTATATAATTACGTTATGACTATTATAATGAAAACGATATGATTGCGGAAAAAATGGCATATAATAGAGATTTGTAAGCAAACCAACCGGTTGTCCCTTCTCTATCATTGCATCCAGCTCATCCATAGCTTGTTGTTTGTCTTTATATGTTTTCTTAAACATTTCTATCCCAAGCCGTTTCGTGGCATTTCGATAGATTTGCCCCGGCAATATTCTGTATGAAGTTAATGGAATTCCAAAATTTTTAATAAAAGGCATATATGCAAAAAAGTAGCCGGACCCAATACCGAATATCAATGGCTCGGTAATTTCAAATCCTTTGTAGTTCAGCAAATTGCATATTGCTCCATTTTCACAATGAGATAATTGTTTATGTGGAAAATCGATAACGGTTTGCTCCATATTCATTCGTTGATTTTTAAATATGTTCCTCTGTATGACAGAAAACGACCAAATTTAAAAATTTTTACCTGATCGCTGTTGTTTTTTCTTATTATTTGTGTTTTTGTCGGATATCTTAGGTTCGAAAACACTGCCCCGTTTAATAAAACAGGCTTTTTCCAGGTAAAAAGCCCTTGAGTGATCAATCCTGCATTGTTTCGAACCCCGTCATATTCAAACCGTGTGTTAGAAACCTTTTGAAGAACCTCATCTATTTCATTTTTCTGATTTTGAGTTAAATGATGTTTAAAAAATGAGTGGTAAGACAAATCAAAAGTTGTTGCATCAAAATCATCAGCCATATTAAAAATATTGTTCCGGGTTAAAACAACCACAGTTTCTCCCTGATAAGTTTTCTTTATTTCGGCTATTTTGCCAGATGATAAATCTTCAGATTCAATAATAACGGGCGGTTTTCTGAGTGAAGTTAAATTTCTTTTCGCAATAGCATGTGAAGATTCTGACTTATCAAAAGCAACAACAATAACAGTGTTTAATTTATTTTTTCGATTAACTTTTCCCAACACCTGTCTGGCTAGTTCACTGGAACCCGATCCCACATCTGCAATCAATACATCTGAACTTTGATTATTCAAATATTTGACAATAAAATTAACCATCGGTGAAATAAAGCCCGGAATTAGGCCTCTTTCAACTTTAATCATTCCTTCATGAAGTTCGCGGCTATAATCTTCATTTCCGAAATCACTTAATTCGGTTAATTTGTTTGTTTCAATTTTGGGAATATAATTTTTCACCCAATACAAAAAATCTTTGACTCTGAAAATGTGTTTAAAAAATAAAATATTCTGTTCAACTGAATATTGCGTGTCAGAATCGTCCGGCTTGATTGTTTCGAGAAAGGAAATTATCTCTTTGATTTTATTTGTACGAAAGCTCAATTTACAATTCTTCAAGGTTAGTTAACTCATCAACAGATATTTCGAATATATTAGCATAAACTTGTAACTGCTCCTCCTTTAGCTTCTTGAACCCTTTGGGTTTGAGATGCCTTTTGACCTTTCTTACAGGCAATTCGGCCATTCCGGCTAAACGGCGCGGAGTCATAATCGTTTTTTCCATGTAGTAAGCTAAGGGACTAAGTTCACCGTTCAATACGCGCTTTTTAGTTTTCTCTATCCGGTTTTTGGTTTCCTCCCATGCATATTCATGAGCAATATCTTCAGGTTCCCAACCCGAAGTTTTAACCTTTACATACTCGCCATTATCATCAACAGCATAAACGACTGTTTTATATGTTCCATGGTGTAAATTGTTTTTATTTTGAGGTACTTTTTCCTTTTTCATAGTTCTTTAAACAAGTTTTAGATTAAACTTTGAACCGAAATTAATGAAAAATTGGGATTTTTAGCCTTTAGAATATTACATTTTCTGCAACAATAGCCCACATCATCAAAATCTGGGTGCAATTCGTGTGCAATAAAAAAAAGGGTTAACCTGTATATCAACAGATTAACCCTTTTCATGGTCGGGATGCCGAGATTTGAACTCGGGGCCCCT
>CAYPSX010000230.1:0-6219 GCA_964413185.1 uncultured Bacteroidales bacterium | reverse complement strand
CTCCCGGTTACTCCTACAACCGGAATATCGAAGTGCCCGCGCCACCACGCAGCGATATCGTGCAATGCATCAATTACGTTATCAACCTGAACAAATGAAGCCTTGTTTAGCCAATGCTGTTCCGGTCTCCGGCTTACCACAAATTGGGTAAACCCACGCTCTAAAAGGTTGGGAATAAATTTGTGACCACCGTGAAATTCGCCCGGTATGGCAAAAAACACGACATCTTGCGGTGAAATTTGCTTTCTGCTGTCTGTAAGCAAGTACCTGACCCTGCCATTGCATTGTCCGGAACATTTGCCCCGGACGATCTCAGAAAAAGCTGATAAAGAAATCATTTTGCCTCCCGCTTTTTAGCTTCTAAAAAACAATTGCGGCACAAAGGTTCATATTCATTTTTTTCGCCCAAAACAACAAGATCGTCATTTTCGACAACCCGGTGCGAATACTGAGCCAAACCACCGCATCGCAAGCATATTGCATGTACTTTCGTAACATATTCGGCTGTTGAAAGCAAATGTGGAATCGGGCCAAAAGGTTTGCCCTGGAAATCCATATCCAGACCGGCCACTATAACACGAACGCCCTGGTTAGCCAATTGGTTGCATACCCGCACAAGATTATTGTCAAAAAACTGCGCTTCATCAATCCCGACAACATCGTTGCCCGGGGCATACATCAACAAATTTTCGGATGCATCAACCGGCGTTGAACGAATGGCTGTAGAATCGTGAGACACCACATCATCTTCTGAATACCTCACATCAATGCGCGGTTTAAAAATTTCTACTTTGAGGCGGGCAATTTTTGCGCGCTTTAACCGGCGAATTAACTCTTCGGTTTTTCCGCTGAACATGGATCCGGCGATTACTTCGACCCATCCTGACCGGTGTGATTCAATCATTTCTGTGTGTCTCAACATTATTTTCTATCATTTATTGCTTCATCTACTAAACAAAATTATAATTTTAATTAATTTTTATGAATTAATCAGACCGTTTTACAATTATTCGATAACTTTGCATGTTGTAACAATTAGAAAGAGACTACATGAACATTCAAAACCTGCTAAAATACTTAAAAAATGATCTGGGTGAACTCACAGAAATCCTTACAGACCTGTCGCCAGGCCAATCGCTCAGCGAGATGGAGATAAAACTGATCAAATCGAGAATTCGATCGCTCAGCGAAGAATTTGAGATGCTTGAGACTGAAATCGATGATCAGTCAACACAAACATCAGAAAAAAAGCCTGGCAAAACGGTGCCAAAAACGCAGGAAACGGCAAAACCAGCGGATAAAAAACCGGAAAAAACAACCGAGACAGAAACGAAAGCCCCTACACCACCGGCACCAGCACCTGAAGAAGTTGCTACACATCAGGAAGCACCGATTCAGGAACCGACAGAACAAGAAGCTGAACCCGAAAAAGAAGAGCCAAAAGTTCCGGAAGCGCCACCTGAAGAGGAACAAGAAAATATTGAAGAAGTACAAGCTGATGAGGAGGTATTGCAAAACACAGAACCTGAAGCTGTTTCGAACGAAGAGAATTCGCCCAAGCGTACCATAGCCGACAAATACGAGGGTTCTTCGAAATCGCTTCATGAGCGCATTGCGAATATGGTTGAACAAAAAGACCTTGCATCAAAATTGCAGCAAAACCCTATTGAAGACCTGACCAAAGCTATAAAACTCAACGATAAAATTTGGTTTATCAACACGCTGTTTGGCGGCGATGCAGACTTGTACCGTGAAACTGTAAACCGCATCAACCAAATGGACAGCCTTGATGAGGCACTGCAATTTTTGGAATTAAATTTCAAATTTGATCAACGTGAAGACAGCTTTAAAAGTTTTATTGAATTCATTTACCGTAGATTTTTAAACTAATTGTATGTTATACATTGTTCCTACTCCCATTGGAAATTTAGACGATATGACTCTGAGGGCTCTTCAAGTGTTGAAAGACTCCGACGTAATTTTGGCTGAAGATACGCGCAAAACCGGAAACCTGTTGAAGCATTTCGAAATAAGTGTTGAGGCCATGGCTCCCTATCACAAATTCAATGAGCACCAATATTTGCAAAAATATGTTGATATGGCCGCAACGGAAATTGTATCGTTGGTAACCGATGCGGGTACGCCGGGAATCAGCGATCCCGGATTTCTACTGATCAGGGAATGCATAAAAAATGATATTGAAGTAATTACCCTGCCCGGTGCCACGGCTTTTGTGCCGGCATTGGTCAATTCGGGACTGCCCTGCGATAAATTTTATTTTGAAGGATTCCTGCCGCATAAAAAAGGACGCCAAAAACGGCTCAATCAATTGGCAGAACTCGATCAAACTATTGTTTTATATGAATCGCCTTACAGAGTAGAAAAAACATTGCTTCAATTGGCAGAGGTTCTCGGAAAAGACAGAAAAGCAGCAGCTTGCAGGGAAATTTCGAAAATATACGAAGAAACATTGCGCGGTAGTTTAGAAGAACTTAGCGAACACTTTGCAAAGAAAAAGCCAAAAGGCGAATTTGTAATTATTATTGAAGGTGGCTAAAATACATACATATATATGGTTATTTTGCTTATTGTCAACACAAATTATTGTTGCACAATCGCCTGACATCCTATCTTTTGAAAACCATAATGACTTTCCCGTAAAACGTATCAACCAGATACATCAATGCCACGATGGTTACATTTGGATTGCCTCATCGCAGGGTTTATTTCGTTTTGACGGAAACAAGTTCAAACAAATTGGAAAAAATGCAGGAATTGGAAACGCCGACATTAGCGCACTATATATTGATAAAGACAGCAGTCTCTGGGTCTCAACAAGTACAGGTCTCACGTGGAGGTTGAAAAACAAAAAACTGCATTTCCAAAAACCCCGAAAGAACATCGGCTACCCTGAAGGCGCACCCATTCCGGACAGTTATAGTTCCAAAAATGATACGGTTAGCTATATTAACTACAAACTACAAAAACTATTCTTCCATAATGACAATTTAATAAAGACCGAAAAAAAAGACAGCATTGATTTAATCTTTGAACTTGCATCAAACACTACCCCCAAAAAAACAAATAAAATTGCGCTTTACCTTCAGGTGAACCTGAATAACCTAATGCAAAACAAGGAATTTATTCCAGGCAATATCATATTTCATTCAGACCACCTAACCACAATGATGCAAATAGGCAATATGCTGGTTAAACAGGAAGATACAAAAACAGAAGTGAGCTACAACAAGCACTTCCTATTGTCTTATGAATCAGTTGGTAACACCAAGCTAAAGGGGGTGTATGGCAAAGGGTTAATCTGCGAAAATGCAAAAGGTTTAAAAGACACGCTGTTAGATGATTTTTTTATTTCCAGCATATTTACAGATAAACATCAAGGGGTATGGATTGGTACATATAACAATGGCATGTATTATATTCGAAACCTGCACGCAAAAAACTTTTCATTGGAAAACACCCGCAGTGGGGCAATTAACGATATATTAAAGATAAACGATCAAATAATTATTGCCTACGCTTCCGGGAAAATATCCATTTATGATACGTTGGACGAGAAGCTCAAACCACACATACAACTTCCGCACCACGCAAATTCCGTACAATTGCTTGACAGTATGCGGTTTATGACAACATGTTTCCTCGAAATAAGTATACTTGAGTTACAAAAAGAAGGTATCATACTAAAAAAACACATCAATAATAAAAAAGATGTTTTTATAAAAACGGCTTATCTTAATCATAAAATTTACACAGCCGGGGTCGATGGTGTGTATGCATACAATTTGAAAAACGGAACATGGGAAAATCATTATTTGAAAGGACAGCGTATAAGGCATTTAACCTCGTCAGATTTAAATATTTATGCGGGTAACGAACAGGGTATTTGGAGAATATCACTCGACAAAAACGTGAAAAAAATCAGTAATAAACCTGTTCAATACCTGGGTTTTTCTGACGAAACACTTTTTATGGGACATAAAGAAATGCTCTTTGGCATTCATAATGAAAGGGATACAATTTTCACAACTAAAACCCCGGAAAGTATTAAACATGTCTTCAAAAAGGGAGACCGATTTATTATCAGTACGTACTCAGGCGCTTTCCATAAAAAACGAACAACTAAACCTGCAATACGGCATGAAATAAATTACAAATCAGGATTGCCCAATAGGAAAATAGACAAGACAATTCTGTACAACAAGCAACTTTTTGTCCTGTGCCAATCAAGTTTGAGTGTATTACCATTCAAACGTAAAAAACCGCGTAAATCATTCAATATCCATCTATCCAACAAAGGAGCAATAAAAAAAAGCGAGGATACTTATATACTTTACCTTAATGAAGACTCAACACATATAAACCTGGAGTTCAGCACATTTGAATTCTCCCGCCAAGAGTCAGAAAAGGTGCTTTATTACCGCATAGATAAAGATAAAGTATCCAGAGAAATGCCAAATAATGAGTTGGCAATCATCAATCCGGATAAAGGGAAAATGAATGTATACGTTAGCAACAGAAAAAACTTCGATAATCGGGAAAATATCATCAAAGTAATAATTCATAAAGAAGCTGCATGGCACCAAATACTTTGGATACAAATATCAGCAGCCCTGCTTTTTATAATTGTTGTAGCATTAATTGCCCGCATGCGTTTGCAAATTATAAAGCGTAAAAGTAAGCTCGAAAATGTACGGATATCACAAATGCAAACCATTTTACAGCAGCAAATGAATCCGCATTTCATTTTCAATTCCCTTACATCAATCAATCATTTTATACTGCAAAACAAGCCGATGGAGTCGAGCCGGTATTTAACCAAATTTTCGACACTGATTCGTAATATCCTCGACAATTCAAAAAAACCTATGATACCGCTGGCAGACGAAATTGAGTCTCTGGCCATTTATCTGGATTTGGAATTATTGCGTTTCAAGAACAGATTCACCTACTCCTTTCGTGTGAACCCTGATGTTGATAAAAACCAGTTGATTATCCCGCCATTTATTTTGCAGCCATTCGTAGAAACGGCTTTAAGAGACCGGATTATGAACAATCCGAAAAAAGGCTCACTGATTATTTATTTCAGAATATTACACAAAACGTTGCAGTGCACCATTATGGATGACGGAACACAAAAAGATGATCAAAAATCTTTTAAAATTGATAATTCAAGAACAAAAATTGGAACACATATTGCAAAACAGCGTATTGAAGTATATAATAAACTTAACGCAGCCAAAATTAGTTTTTCAAAAGGAGAGATTACAAACCACAAAAATATAGTAGTCGGGTCAAAAACTATATTAAACTTTCCATTAAAGTATAATTAAAATGCTAAAAGCCGTAATAGTAGATGATGAAATTGCTTCAATAGATTCGTTGGAGATTTTACTTAAGAATATTGATGCCAATGTTGAAGTGTGTGGTAAAGCATCAAATATTGAAGAGGCAAAAACAGTCATCAACAAAAAAAAGCCTGATCTGGTGTTTCTTGACATTGAAATGCCTAACGGATCTGGTTTCGACCTTTTAGATAGTTTTGAAGACATTGCATTTGAAGTGATATTCGTTACAGCCTATAACCATTACGCCATAAAAGCATTCAAATATGCCGCAGTTGATTACATACTAAAACCGGTAGACATTAACACATTACAATCTGCAATTGAACGGGTTTCAAAAAACAGGCAGGAGACCACAAAAACAAAAATATCAGCCCTGTACGAGAACCTGAGAAACGATCCGCCAAAGAAAATCACGCTTGCATCTTCTGAATCAATTGAAATTGTTAGCACCGATGATATTATTCAGTTTGAAGCTGAAGGAAGTTACACCAAAGTTTTCATTAAAAACACAAAACCCGTTATCGTATCGAAATCTATCAAAGAATTTGAAGACACACTTGCTTCGGATTTGTTTTTCCGCTGCCACAAATCGCATTTAATCAACATGAACCACATCAAGAAAGTAGTTAAAAATCAAAATTTTGTGGAGATGATTGATACCAGCAAAGCATACATATCAAGGCGAAAAAAAGTAATTTTTTTCGATGCGATCAACGAATTTATCGGTAAATAGTGTCTGTCCATAATGTCCGATTTACTCGCATAATTAATATTTCAATGGAACTCGTGAGCTAAAGGTTCTGCATTTCGACACGCTCAATGTATCACGTTATGCTCGTATTTAAAACAGTCA
>CAYPSX010000229.1:0-6226 GCA_964413185.1 uncultured Bacteroidales bacterium | reverse complement strand
ATGTGATTTTACTTTCGTAAATGACCATTTTGAGGGCAAGCATAACGTGATACATAGAGCATGTCGAAATGAAGAAGTCGGACTTTATAGACGGACTCTAGATATTGACAAATAACTCCTCTTTAGGTTTTCTCACTTTCTCAGCATGCTGGTATTCATCATTAACCGACCGATACCCAATCGTTGCAATTACCGCTGCATTGAGGCCTTTCTCATTAAGTCCCAAAATCTCGTTGTATTTTTCGGGCTTAAAACCTTCCATGGGGCAAATATCTATACGCAACTCTGATGCAGCAGCCAAAAGTGTACCCAGTGCGATGTATGTCTGTCGGGCAGTCCATTCCGCCACTTCATTTTTACTTTTCGCCTTGATGCTGTTTTTCATAACCGACCCAAAACCCTGCAAAGCATCAAGCTCAATATTTCTTGTTTGTGCTGTCAATTCCAGGTACTTATCAACATGCTCATCTTTTACCTCGGCATAATTACAAAACACGACCAAATGCGAAGCATCCGTTATTTGTGGTTGATTAAAAGATACCTCTCTCAATTTTTTTCGCAATTCAATATCCTGAATAAAACAGATTTTGTAGAGTTGCAAACCATACGATGATGCCGACAGTTGAACGGCACCTTGTATTTTCGCAATGTCTGCATCAACAACCTTACGCGTGTTGTCGAATTTTTTTGTAGCATACCGCCATTTGAGATTATCTGTTAATTGCATATTTTTAATGTTTAAATTCATAAGTTAAACCAATAAATTTGTTCAATTGTTTAGGCAAACTTTTTTGACCCAGCGAGAGTTTCGCTCGAAGCGAAGTCCTGATATTTGTATTCATTCGAAAACCCATTCATAGTAATACCTTTCGTATTATTTTCAGCGAAGCCCTCGCTTCCTCCAAGAGGGTTTCGCTTGAAAAAGCGTTCTGGGTGACCAGCGAGGATTTCACTCGAAGCAAAGCTCTGACTTGCGTTTTTGCCGGAAAGTTGATAAAGCGTAGTTCCTTTTCATTTGACCCAGCGAGGGTTTCGCTCGAAGCGAAGTCCTGATATTTGTCTTCATTCGAAAACCCATTCGTAGTAATACCCTTCGTATTAACTTCAGCGAAGCCCTCGCTTCCTCCAAGAGGATTTCGCTTGAAACAGCGTTCCGGGTGACCAGCGAGGATTTCACTCAAAGCAAAGCTCTGACTTGCGTTTTTGCCGGAAAGCTGAAAAAGCGTAGTTCCTTTTCATTTGACCCAGCGAGGGTTTCGCTCGAAGCGAAGTCCTGACGGCTGTCCTTATTCGAAAATTCATTTGTAGTAATACCTTTCGTATTATTTTCAGCGAAGCCCTCGCTTCCTCCAACCGGAAAGTTGATAAAGCGTAATCCCTTCATTATCTCTCTCAGCGAAACCCTCGCTTTCTCCAACCTTACAGGGCTTAACGACAGCCCGTTTGGTATAGAGTGGATGCGGTTTAAAGCTGACTGCCCCCTGCCGGAAATCATTAAAACTGTTCCTCTTGTTGCATTTGTTGTCGATAACTTAGATGAAAGTTAAATCTGAATTCATTTTATTTCTAATATTTTTTTCTATCTTTAAAAAGACCAACAAACCAGACAAATAATGAAAATACTTCTAACCTTGTTTGCGCTGCTGTTTTCAATAAGTTGTGCCTTTGCCCAGCAAGACTCGCTCATTAAAAAATTAGAAACGGCACAACAATCGCAAAAAGCAAAAATACTGAATGAATTAGCTGTTAGTTATCAGAACTTAAACTGGGACAGCTCTCATTATTACGCTGCAAAAGCATTAGAAGAGGGAAAAAACTACCAAAACTCCAAACAAACCAGCCGGGCTTATGCTTTAGTGGCCAAGACACTTTTATACGAGGGCCATCATAACTTAGCCGAACAATATTTAGATAGCGCTACCATAATATGCCAAAACAATTACCCGGAAACATACATTGAAGTTTTATCTACCCGCGCAATGATTAAAGAGCAGCACGGCGCTTACGCTATTGCCCTTGAGCTCCACCAAAAAGCCTTGGAAATTGCGGTAAAAATTAATTCTGACAATGCTCAGGCCAAAGTATACAACAATCTGGGAATTGTTTACAAAGAAATAGGCGAATATGAAAAATCGCTTGAATTCTTTAAAAAATCACTAGCCATAAAAAAGAAACAAAAAGATATTTATAGCCAGGCATTTCTAACCAATAATATCGGCATAATATACGATTTGAAGCACGATATAAAAAATGCACTTCAATATTACATGAAAGCATTGGAACTGAACAAACAATTGAACAATGATTTTGCAGCAGCCTACATAAAACACAATATCGCAATTATTTGGAAAAAACAGGAAAAATATCGTCTGGCGAAAAAATACCTACAGGAAGCACTTCAAACCGCAGAAACCTTCAAAGACCATATTTCCATTGTCTACAATCATTACCACATGGGAGATTTATATTTCCAAACGGGCAAATACAACAAAGCTGTAAGTAATGTGAAAAAAAGCCTGAAATTGGCCGAAAAACAAGATTTGGGCAAAGCAAAATTTAAAAACTACAAATTACTGTCAGACATTTACAATGCCCTGGGTAAAAGAACAGAAGCCCTTCATTTTTATAAAGAATATGCTGAAATAAAAGACTCCATTTTCAATGAAGAAAGCAGCAAGCGCATTGAAGAACTGCAAGCAGCTTATGAAAAAGACCGGATGCAAAAAAGGTTGAAAATCCTTGAAAAAGAACAAGCGCTTAATACGTTAAAACTTGAAAAAAGCGAAGCAAAACTGGAAAACCGCAACCTTTGGCTGGCCATTATCCTGGGGGGATTTCTATTGATTCTGGCTTTTACCGTTATACTTATGCGCCAAATTCAACAAAAAAAGAAAGTAAATTACAAGCTAATGCTGAGTAATAAAGAAATAAACCAGCAAAACGAAGAAATAAAAGTGCAACGCGATTACTTATCGGAGCTCAACAACAAGCTGGAAGCGCAGAACAACGAAATTGAAACCCAAAACAACGCCCTTGCCGAACAAAACCAACTAGCCACTGCACAGCGCGATAAAATTTTCGAACAAAAAAAATGGCTCACAGACAATATCACCTACGCAAGTCGCATTCAACAAGCACTGCTCCCGCCCATCCAAAATTTCGAATACGCATTAAGCGATTTTTTCATTTTCAACCGTCCGCAGGGCATCGTCGGAGGCGACTTTTATTGGATTTACAACAACAAAACAACTACCATTATTGCAACTGCAGATTGCACCGGCCATGGTGTTACCGGAGGTTTTATGAGCATTTTGGGCATATCGTTGCTTAACGATATCGTAACAAAGAGAAATATATCAACACCCGCTCGAATCCTCGATGAAACGCGCAACCAACTAATAGATGCGCTGCATCAAACAGACCAGGAAGATGAAAATAAAGACGGGATGGATATTACCATTATCAAACTAAACAAACAGGACAAAACATACGAGTTTGCGGCTGCCAACCAAAAAGCATATAAAATTGACAGAAACAGCAAAGAAATTAAAGAGTTAATCGGCGACAACATGCCGGTTAGCATGCACGACACGGTTAGCAAAAACTTCACCGGGCAATCGGGGATATATACAGAAAACGATACTTTTTATTTATTTTCGGATGGTTTTCCCGATCAATTTGGCGGCAAAAACGACAAAAAATACCTACACAAACGGTTCAGACAACTCATAACAGAAAACGCCCATCTATCTATGGCCCAACAACTTGACAAGGTCGCAGAAGAATTCTATCAGTGGAAAGGCCCACGCGACCAGGTCGATGATGTTTTAGTAGTTGGTTTGATTCCATAAAAAAGTTCCTACTTTTTTTTCAAAATAAAAATTAAATTCTACAGATTTTATAAACAGTAGGGTCTTTTTATATTTGACACTGGAAACTAATTATTAACTTAAAATAACTATTATGAAAATTACAAAACTATTAATCGCAATGATGGCCTTTTCTGCTTTATTTATTGGCTGTAGCGACGATGACGATGAAGAAGACGAACCTGTAGTGGTCAACAAGCGAATGATTGAGATGGTTGAAGTTACTGAAGATGAAAACAAAGCAGTAACCACCGAGTACAGTTACAATAGCGATGGTTATGTAGAAGAAAGAGTAAGAACAACCATTGAAGAAGGATCAACAAGTATCACAACCACCTCCTACACTTACAACTCTGATGGTGACCCAATTGAATGGACTGAAACGGCAAACGGAAACAGCAACACCTATACTGCAGACATCAGTGCAAGCACAGTAACAATTACTGAACCAGACGGAGATGAAAGAGTATTGACACTTAACTCAGATGGTAAAGCCACATTAGTTTCAACTGAGTACCTGGATATGGAATACACCTGGGAAGATGGCAATATGATTTATACGTTATCACTTTTTCCTTTCAATATCTATTATTTTAGTAATGACAATGTTATGCCAGCCCTGGGCGAAGAGCATTGGACGTTTTCAAGCAAAAACCTGATGAAAGAAGTATATCTGGCTGGCAACGATGGTGAAGAAACTTTAGTTACAGAATTGGACTTTTCTTTTGATGCAGATGGCTATCCAACATCAGGAACCTCAACAGATCATTTTGGCAGCGAACCAGTTGTTACAGACATAACAATATCATACGAAGAATATTAGAATTAAAACATAAATTAGGGAAAGCCGTCTGCTGTGCAAACGGCTTTTTTTTTGTGATTTTTGACGAGGGTTTCGCTTATTGCAAACTCTCCCTACCTCCGGTTACCCCACAATGTTGATGGAGAGTAAATCCTTTGGTAATTATTGAAGCGAAGCCTCAATTCCCACCAGCTTTACCGTGGCCAGTGAAGGTTTCGATCGAAACCATGAAAACCCCTATAAATACTAGCAAAAAGCACTAAATTTAAACACGAGAAATGCAAATACACAGGAGATTATAAAAAAATTAGCGAAATAAGAAGTTGGAATATCAAAAAAAATAGTTCATCTTTGTAGAGAATTAAATTTTTATCAAATATGAATAACGGTACCGTAAAATTTTTTAATAATTCCAAAGGATTTGGTTTTATTACGCCAGATGATGGCAGCAAAGATGTTTTTGTCCACAAAAACGGATGTATTGACAACATTAGTGATGGAGACAAAGTAACATACGAAGTAGAGGACACTCCAAAAGGATTAAGTGCAACCAATGTACAAGTACAATAAAATAATTTGAGTATTATTTTAAAGAATCATTTATGAGGCTTTCCAATTATGGGAAGCCTCATTTATTTTAACCTAATGAAGGTTTCGCTCGAAGCAAAGTCATGCCGGTTGTCATTATTCGAAAATTCATTCTCGGCTCATTCATCAGGTGACTTGGAGTTACTTGGTGAATATCAAAAGGTTTTCGAGCGAAACCCTCGCTTTAGCTTCGCTAAAATGAAACATACTTTTTAGCAACTTTCTTATTAACTAACTGACCACCCCGCAGTCCTGCATAATCAGCATAAGACGAAAACTCCCAGTCCTCCGGAAATCTGACTAACCCGGCCTTCACCGGATTTTGGTGAATATAATTGAAACACACTTGCGCGTATTGCTTTTCCGGAACATCGCGATAGATTTGAGTTCCAAATTCCGTATCAAAATATACCGGCGTAATGCCTTTGGGACAGTTGAGGCAGATGGCTTTGGTTTTCTTGCGGAAGAGTGACCCCGAGCGACTTTGTAAATTATTAATAGAGTTTGTATACGAGCGCAGCATTACCCCTATTGAATGATTAAGCGAACCACCAGCGAGGGTTTCGCTCGAAGCATTGATCTGGCTTTTATCTTTATCTGAAAATTGATTTACAGTAATACCTTTCGTATTTTTTTCAGCGAAGCCCTCGCTTCCGCATCTATTCACCCGCACCATCAAATGAAAATGATTCGGCATGAGACACCAAGCCAACACATCGCAATACGGCTTCACATGACCTCTAATCTTCTTAAGAAAAAACAAATAATTTTCCCGGTTAAAAAATATCTTTTGCCGGTTATTTCCCTGGTTATAGATATGATAGAGGTAACCTGTTTCGAAATGCATGTTTTGATGACTTCTAAAATTATAAAAGAATTAATTGAAAAAAAACAATGAAAATTTGGTGGAACAAAAATTTTTTTTTTTTCTTTGTTCTGAAATCATGATTTCATCTTATATTAACTT
>CAYPSX010000228.1:1764-6309 GCA_964413185.1 uncultured Bacteroidales bacterium | reverse complement strand
CTTTGCAAGAAAACTCCGATAACTGCGTTACGCTCACATTTATCATCAGTCATCCCGATTTTCGGGACTCCTGATAATAAATGTTCGCAAGCTTCCGATTTCATCGGAACAAGCCTTGTTCTCGAAGTTTTCTTATCAAAGACTTCGAAAAACAAGGGGTCTTCTTGCAGTCACTAAATACCGGTTTCGGTTATTTTATAAGTTGGATGTAGCTTCTACAATGATTCAATTAATCGTGTAAAAATTTTGGTCATTTGTGGCTCAACGGTTCCTGCTACATCTTGTACTTCGTCGTGTGTTGTGCCTTTTTCCGGGTCGGCTGGTTCACTTACGTTGGTGATAACCGACATTCCAAAAACCTGCATGCCCTGATGAACAGCAACAATTACTTCGGGTACGGTAGACATTCCGGTTGCATCGGCACCCAGAATTTTAAACATGTTGTATTCAGCTGAAGTTTCCAGTGTTGGGCCGCTGCTGCCTACATAAACGCCTTTTTTTACTTTTATTCCTTCTTCTTTGGCAATTTGTTCAGCTTTAGCAATTAATTTTTGTGAATATGGCTCGCTCATGTCGGGGAAGCGTGGGCCGAACTCATCCAAATTTTTGCCGCGCAAAGCATTTTGTGGGAAGAAGTTGATGTGATCGTCGATAATCATCATATCGCCGGCGTTAAACTTGGGGTTGAGGCCTCCGGCAGCATTGGAAACAAACAGGGTTTTTACGCCTAATTGCTTAAAAACCCGCACAGGCATGGTTAGTTGGTTCATTTCATAACCTTCGTAGTAATGAAAACGGCCTTGCATGGCAATAACTTTTTTCCCGCCAAGCTCGCCAAAAATAAATTGTCCGGAATGACCTTCTACAGTCGATACCGGGAACCCGGGGATATCTTCATAAGGGATTTTAATTGCGTTTTCAATGCGGTTTCCAAAATTTCCTAACCCGCTTCCTAAAATTACGCCAACTTCAGGCTTGTCTTTTAATTGGCTCTCTACATACGATGCCGCTTTGTTGATTTTTTCCAGCATAATTCTTCTCTTTTAGTTTCCCTGCAAAGATATTGATTTGTAGGAAATATGGCATATTTTAACTTCATTATCGTTTCATATTTTTTGTTTTATCATCAAAGATTTTCATTTTTTTTACTGTTGATTGTTGTTGAGCTGGAGCAGTTGAAAATCGAATTTATGTAGGTTATTGGTTCAAAACAATACTAAAGACAACATGATTGTCAACGGCCCTTTTTAATGCGATATCAGCGCCCATCGACAAGAGAATTTAAACCAATGCCTAATGTATTTTATTGCTATTGGCATTTTGTGTATCTAAGCTTTCGCCAATGTCGAGTAATTATTTCAAGTCGGAACGGTACTTATTTATACTCTATGCATAACTGTAAATTGGAAGACAGGGATTTTTTTGAACATAAGATGCCCGCATAGCTTGCATTGAATATGCACATTATTGATAAATCAAATTAAGCCATATTCTATTGATTTAATTAAAAAAAACATGAATTACAGAATCAATTTACCTTAAACTTATTAATTTTATTGACTCAAAACTAATTTATAAAATTACTATTATGAAATTAATTAAGTATTTAACAATCGCCATGTTATCGATGGTATTGTTTTCTTGTGGATCTGAGACCACGAAAAAAACGGAAACAAAAGAGGAAAAGGAAGAAGTAAAAGTTGAGAAAAAGGGTGCTGTAACCATTCGCAACGGACTATCTGTTAGGGCTGAGCCCAATAAAGATGGTAAATGGCTTTCACGCCTGAGTCTTGGTGAAAAAGTTGTTTATCTTGGGAAAAGCAAAGTTGATTCTACTGAAAAGCAAAATTATGAATATCATTATGTGGAGTTATCAGATGGAAGTAAAGTATGGGCTTATGCTTATGGACTTTTGATTGATGCTAAACCAGCTGTGGTAATTGATGAGACACCTATTTATAAGCGTCCGGATTTAGTTACAAAGTCTGATGAAGATGTTGAGGTTATGGAGTTTGTGGCTATTGTAGGTGAAAAAGATGAGTGGATTGAAATTGTAAGTGCAGGTAAAAAGAAAAAAGGTTGGATTAAAAAAGAGAATGTGGTTAAAAACGATCAGGATGTAGCTGTATCAATTATGGCATATAAATCATTGAAAAATAAAGAAGGTGAAATAGAATTAGAAAAAATTCCTGCATTTATTGAAGAAATACCTTATTCAGACAGTCGTTTTATTGATTATTTGCAAAATATGTATGACTTAGATCAGAAAAAAGATGAGGCGTTTGAGGAAGAGAATGATGAAACTGCTGATACAGTTGCAGAAGCTTTAGGTGACTAGCTGTTTTCCACAAATTATATTTAAGCCGGTTTTCATACCGGCTTTTTTTATGCAAAAATTGTTTTGAGTTATTTCTACCTTTAATTTAACTGGCATTATTCAACCTACGTGTTAGGATCCAAAAAACTATTTGGAGAAGTGCCAAACAAGGATATGCTGCTTGGCATTTTTGAACAAATTGAATGAGGACGAATTAGGAGAAATTATTGAGTTAACATGTTAAATTTATGCAATGATGAACAGAGGTCTAAGATTAATAATTAACTTTGCCGACGATCAAAAAAACAGATGTATAGGGTGTGCTACATTATATACAGCGAGCCTGTAGGGGTATTATTCGACTTTCCTAATTAAAAAATGTAACATAGAAACAACGTAGAAAAAACAAGAACATGAAAAAGCTTAATGTATTAAACAAAGAGAAGATTAGAAAAATATTAAAATCAAAACCTTCAAAAATAGCGGGAATTGCTTTGGGTTTAATTTTGATAATTATTAGTATATACGTAATACTAAAATTTTTCGAGTCAGATGAAAAAAGAATAGGTTTCTCAGTTTCGGCCCCTGCATTCCCAGACCTTGAAAAGCAAGAGATTGTATCATCAATTTCGATATCGTTCAGTGGATCGGTATCAAAAATTGAAGATGTACAAACCGAAATAAAAACGGGTGTCTCAATTGAGCCTGAAATAGAGGGAACCTGGCGCTGGTCTGCTGATGATAAAATCACTTTTCAACCCATTGAACAGTGGACACCAGGAACGGAATACGATATAACATTTGAAAAAGAATTGTTTCCGGATCATATTAAATTATCCACTTACGAGGCGTCCTTTAAAACAAAAGCATTCAATGTATCTATCGTTTCCAGTAATTTCCACATCGATCCGGTTGATGAAGATGTGAAACAAGTAATAGCTACTATAGCCTTTTCCCATCCGATTGATCCTAATGAATTTGAGAGCAGGGTGTCATTAAAACCATATAAACTGGATAGCGACATCCGATCATTTAAAAACCAGGACTATAATTTTACGATAACCTACGATGATTACTATAGTCGGGCATATATTGTTTCTGAATCCTTACCTATACCCGAGGATGATGTTCAAATGGAAATAACAATTGAAAAAGGAATAAAAAGCTCATGGAAAGGGAATAGTCAGCCATCAGAATTATCGACAAAGGTGACCGTGCCTGGCATGCTTAATTTTGTTCGCATTAGATCTGTACATCAAACCAACGTGAGAAACGACCAATATGAGACGGAACAAGTTTTGGTTATAGATACAAAAGGTAAAGTAAAAGCATCGGAATTGTTAAAAAATCTAGAGTTACTTGTTTTGCCTGATGACAAGCCCGAGGAGCCCGGGGTAAAGGAAAATAAGAATCACCATTGGTCAGATGTGGCTAAAATTAGCCCCACAGTAAAGAAGTTAAGTAAACCGATTCAATTACAACCCATAGAGTCGGCGCACGAATATGAAAATGTCACTAGTTTCAAAATGCAGGCACCCCCTTTGAAATACATGTATTTAAAAATTAAGAGAGGAGTGCCCTTCTATGGAAAGTATAAATTATCGAAAAATTATGAGAGAATAATTAGGGTAAAAGATTTTCCCGAAGAGCTTGAAATAATGCACGATGGCATTATACTCTCATCTACCGGAGAGAAAAAGATTTCCATTATGTCGCAGGGAATAAAACGGGTACGTTTTCAAATAGGACGTGTCCTGCCTGATCAAATTAATCATTTGATAACGCAGTCAAATGGAGATATTACAAACCTGAGATTCAAAAACTACCTGTTTTCTGAGGAGAATATAGTGGAAAACTATCATGAATACAGGGATCTGGAAAAAATGGAGCCCGGGGAGTGTAATTTTTTCTCATTTGATTTCACAAAATATTTAAGTAAAGGCAAATCGGGCCGCACCAAAAACGGGATTTTCTTTTTTAAAGTTAAATCAGAACAAACCCATACAAACAGGGGCGGTAGTGACTATGATAAGCGATTAATTATAGTGAGTGATTTAGGTGTGCTGGTAAAAGAGAGTGCTAACCAACATCGCGATTTGTATGTGCAATCAATTAAAACCGGTTTGCCGGTAGCCAATGCAAAAGTGCAGGTTTTGGGCAAAAATGGTATTCCGGTATTGTCATCGTACACCGACATGAATGGTCATGTGGCTTTTCCTTCTCTGAAT
>CAYPSX010000228.1:0-1754 GCA_964413185.1 uncultured Bacteroidales bacterium | reverse complement strand
CATGGCGCTGAATAGTTTTAAAAATGAAAAAAAACCAACAGCTTTTGTTGTTTCCAAGGGAGACGATTTGTCATTTTTACCGGTAAAGGCATCTGGACGCTGGTTAAATTATTCGAAATTTGATGTAGGGGGTGTTCATGGCGCTTCTGATCCGGCCAAATTAAACGGTTATCTTTTTTCGGAGCGTGGAATCTATCGTCCGGGTGACGAATTCAATATTGCAATGATTGTTAAATCAGGCGATTGGAGAAATACCCTTGAAGGAACACCTCTTGAGGCCAGTATTGTCGACTCCAGAGGATTAGAGATATCTAAAAAACGTTTTAAATTGAATAGCAGTGGGTTTGAAGAAATTAAATATAAGACAGAAAACTCATCGCCAACCGGTACCTACCAAATTAATCTCTATACCATTAAATATAAGAAAAGGTATCGCAGTATTGGTTCTACTACCATTTCGGTAGAAGAATTTTTACCCGATCGTTTGACCATTTCAACTTTATTCCCGGGTATCGGCGACAAAGCTTGGGTGTCACCAGAAGATATTAAGGGGCAGGTAAGCCTGAGAAACCTTTTTGGTTCTCCGGCCAGGGGCAACAAAGTGTCTGCAAGAATTACATTTTCACCGGGTAGAATGTGGTTCCCGGCTTTTCGAAATTATAGGTTCCATGATCCATTAACCTCACGAATATCTTATTCAGAAACCCTGCCCGAGGTAGAGACCGATGATCAGGGCAAGGCCGTATTTGATCTTAATCTGGAACGTTTTGATGCAGCCACATATAATTTAACATTTATTGCCGATGGTTTCGAGAAAGAAAGTGGCAGGAATGTAACTTCAGTATCAAGCATTTTGGTTTCTCCTTTGAAGTATCTTATTGGTACTAAGTCAAATGGGGATATGTCGTACATATACAAAAACTCCGAACGGGCGGTGAAAATTATTGCTGTTAATTCTGATTTAAAAAAGACTTCTGTTTCCAATTTAAAATTTACCGTGAACCGGATCGATCAAATATCGGTACTTACAAAAATGCCTAATGGCATATATGCATACAAATCGGTACCCAAAAAAATACCAATATCGAGTGTGCAAAAAAATCTTCCGACAGCGGGCTTTGACTTTAACCTGCCAACAACTGAAACAGGAGAGTACGAACTTATAATTACAAATGAAGACGATGTTCAGTTCTCGCACCTCAGGTTTTCTGTAGTGGGTATGGGAAATATTACCCGCTCTCTGGATAAAACAGCCGAGTTGGATATCAAACTAAACAAAACCGACTATGAGCCGGGTGAAGAAATAGAAATATATGTAAAAGCACCCTATAAAGGAGCTGGAATTATTACCATTGAAAAAGACAAAGTGTATTCTTCCCAGTGGTTTGTTAGTGAAACGAATTCCTTCCTTAAAAAAATCAGAATACCCAAAGAGCTTGAAGGAAATGGATATGTTAACGTGGCATTTGTTCGGGCTGCCGATTCAAAAAACATCTACATGACACCTTTAAGCTATGGTATTGCTTCATTTGCTATTAGCAAGAAAAACAGAATGAATAAAATTACCTTGGATGTACCTTCAAAAGCACGATCGGGTGAGGTATTTCCCATAAGGTATAAAACGGAGAAGCCTTGTAAAATTGTGATTTTCGCCGTTGATGAAGGAATATTACAAGTAGCCAAATACCAAACGCCCAACCCGTTGGCGCATTTCTTCAAGAAAAGTGCCCTGGAAGTAAAAACATCGCAGTTAC
>CAYPSX010000227.1:0-6364 GCA_964413185.1 uncultured Bacteroidales bacterium | reverse complement strand
TCTAAATTCCAAACACATGAGCATACAAGAAAAATTCAATAAACTGGAAAAGCGCACACAAGAAGCTATGGAAGGCGGCGGAAAAGACCGCATTGAGAAACAACACAAAGCCGGAAGACTAACGGCACGCGAACGCATAGCCCTTCTACTCGACCAAAATACATTTGTAGAAGTAGATAAATTTATGACGCACCGGAACCAAAACTTTCAAATGCCCAAATTTTTTGGTGACGGCATCGTAACAGGTTACGGAAAAATAGACGAGCGCCTGGTTTACGTTTTTGCCCAGGATTTCACGGTTTACGGCGGAACATTGAGCCGCGCCAATGCCGATAAAGTGGTCAAAATAATGCAAATGGCACTCAAAATGGGTGCTCCCGTGCTTGGATTAAACGACAGTGGCGGTGCGCGTATACAGGAAGGCGTGGAAAGCCTGGCCGGATATGCCGACATTTTCCACCTCAATGTACGCGCCTCGGGGGTAATTCCACAAATTTCAGCAGTTTTAGGGCCGTGTGCAGGCGGAGCGGTTTACTCTCCTGCTCTGACCGATTTCATTTTGATGACGCAAAAAACAAGCTACATGTTCGTTACCGGGCCCGACGTAATTAAAACCGTAACCCACGAAGAAGTTACCAAAGAGGAGCTCGGTGGCGCCATGACCCACAATTCCAAAAGCGGTGTAGCCCACCTGATGGCCGACGACGATGAAAAAGCGATGATGATGTTGCGCGAGCTAATGAGCTTCATGCCATCGAACAACATGGAAGACCCACCCATGAAACCCTGCACCGACGATGTGCAACGCGAAGATGAATCGCTGCAGGAAATTGTGCCCGACGACCCGAACAAGCCGTACGACATTAAAGAAATTATTACCAAAGTGGCAGACGACAACAACTTTTTTGAAATCATGCCGCATTACGCCCTGAACATTGTAGTAGGATTTGCCCGCATGGCCGGACGACCCGTGGGAATTGTGGCCAACCAGCCCGCTCACCTTGCCGGCGTGCTCGACATTGAAAGCAGCATGAAAGGCGCACGATTTGTACGTTTCTGCGATTCGTTCAACATTCCGCTCATTACATTTGAAGATGTTCCGGGATTCTTACCCGGCACCGACCAGGAATTTGGCGGCATCATTAAGCACGGCGCCAAGTTGCTGTACGCCTTTTCAGAAGCCACCGTACCCAAAATCACCATCATTACACGCAAAGCCTACGGCGGCGCATACGATGTAATGTCATCGAAACACATTGGCGCCGATGTAAACCTGGCCTACCCCACCGCAGAAATTGCCGTAATGGGACCCGAAGGCGCAGTGAACATCATTTACCGCAAAGACAACTTCAACGAAGAAGAACGCAGGCAAAAAGTAGCAGAGTACAAAGAGAAATTTGCCAGTCCGTACCGCGCAGCCGAGCTGGGTTACATCGATGAAATAATTTACCCGAAACAAACCCGCCCGAAAATTATCGAAGCACTGGAAATGACACAAAACAAAACCGAAGCCATGCCACCCAAAAAACATGGGAATATTCCGTTGTAGATAGTTACAATTTTAATTGACAGCCCGCATGACTGAAGTTGTGCGGGATTTTTTATATTGATTTGAGGTTTTCACTGTTGAAAAATCGTTCATTGTGTTTTTCAATAAACTTATTAATTTAGCTTATTAAAAAAAACGACATGAAAGAACTAATTCTATTTTTTGCTTTACTTCCAACAATTATTACTGCTCAAAATATAAATAATGTAACAAGCCAACAAAATGGCAACAAAATTAATATCAAATACAATCTTGAAGGATTAGCACCTGACGATATGGTTAGTGTTAATCTTTATTATTCCTTAAATAAAGCTGATTACATCGGCCCTTTAACAGAGGTTGAAGGAGATATTGGGGAATATATCAGCGAAAATGGCACAAAAACAATTACGTGGGATGTATTATCAGAGATTGGCTCCCTTAATGGTGATACTAAATTTAAAGTGGAGGTAATTCCTTCCACAAAAAAAGAGAAACCTTCAGCATCATCAAAAAATATTGATGGTTATGTTGATAGATGTCAAATAGATGGGACTACCTTAATCATCGATTACATTTTAGAGTCGAAAACTAATGAATCATGGCGTTTTTACGTTGGTTCAACTGCAATTTTTGATGAGAATGGACAAAAGTTCACACCAGATACCTTCAAATGGGGAAATAAAACGGATAATGACGAATACATTGAACTAATACAAGGTGTTCCGTTTAGAATTCAGTTTGTTTTTGCAAATATTGATCCTTCAATAAAAAAATTAAATGGTGCATTAATAGGTGATCGACTTGACAAATTTAAACTTCGGTTTAGCGAAATTCCTGTATTAAAAATTCAATAAATATGAGATCAAATAGTTTAATCGTATTTTTATTACTAGCGATAAAGGCTTTTACTCAGTCTTCATCAGAAAGTGAGCAGACAAATTATAAAATCAATCACGAACCAATAGTTTATGAGAGCGAATCCGGGTGTTTTGAACTGTCTACTAAACTGATTTATTCTTTATCCCCAATATCTAGGTATGTAATTTCAAATGATACTATTTATGCTGAAAGCAAAACAACTAAATTTAGCATCAAAAGCAACAATAGTATCTATGGTTTCAGCAAACCAAAGCATTTTATTATTGGCTCAACTGAAAATACAGCATTCATTGAAAAAAGACCTGCGCATTCATTGGTAATAAATAGAGCAGTAAAACACGACAACACAAATACCTATGCACTTATTATTGGAAACGAAGATTACAAAACCTACCAAACGAATTTAAATTATGAGCAAAATGTTGATTTTGCATTGAAAGATGCCCAATTATTCAGGAAGGTATGTAATGAAATTCTTGCAATTCCTAATGACAATATTATTTATTTGGAAAATGCTGGATTTATCAAAATGCAGCAGGCCATAAAACAAATTGAACTTATTTGTAAACATGGAGGTAAAGATGTTTCCATAATTCTTTATTATGCAGGACATGGCCTACCTGATGAACAAACAAAAACTCCTCATTTGATACCTGTTGATGTTTCAGGAGCATCTTTAGAATATGCAATCAGTTTACCTTATCTATACGAAAAGCTCACAAAATACCCCGTGAAAAAAACTGTTGTTTTTCTTGATGCATGCTTTTCTGGTGGTGCCAGAAACACGGGATTAGTAGCTAGTAGAGGAGTCAAAATTGTTCCAAAGCATAAAAAACTATCCGGTAATCTAATTGTTTTCAGCGCGACAAGTGAAAACCAGTCAGCAAAAGCTCACAACAAAGAGAAACATGGCCTTTTTTCCTATTTTTTGACAAAGAAATTGATCAAAGATAAGGGGAAAACAACGCTTGGTGGTTTAGATGAATACCTGCAAGAAAAAATACCCATAAAAAGCATACTTATTAACAAAGTAGAACAAAACCCCCAAACCAATGTCAGTGAAAATATCAAAAATAAATGGTCAAAATGGAAGCTAAAATAGCAAACAACTTGAATTAACCGCCTAATAAACAAGATAAAGACTTTAGCTCACATATTCTGATAATAAAACACATACAATTTGAAATAATCATTGAAATATTGAATTGAAAGTCTTAATTTGAAATATGGATTGGATGAAACATATTGAAGCAAATGAAAATATTTTGGCTGGAAAACCTGTAATCAAAGGAACCCGGCTATCAGTGGAACATATTATAAACTTACTGGCTTCCGGCTGGGATGAACATCAGATTTTTGAGAATTATCCGCGTTTGACAAAAAAAGACTTGCAAGCAGTTTTTGCCTACATTCAGGAATGTCTGAAAGATGGTTTAATGGTTAATAATTCGTTAAAGAACTCCCCGTAAACCCACCTAACCGCTGTTCGCAGATTAAAAATAAGCATAAATACCACAAAAATCGATTGTATACACCCATAAAAAAAAACCAACACCGCGTTCATCGCCACAAATGTATTTATCAGTTTATGAGTAAAAACTATTCTCTCAGAAAAATTCCCCGTTCGAGGATTGCCACATTCGATGTTTTTGCGATGGGAATGAAAAAAAACCATGTAGCAGCATTGCTTGAATTTGATGTGACGAAAAGCCGGCAAAAATTAAAAAGTTTGCGTAGAGATGGCGCTAACCTTTCCTTTAATGCTTTCATTTTAAAATGTATAGCCAACACTTTACAGCAACATCCCGAAGCAGCCGCTTTTCTTTACAACAAAAGGAACCTGATAGAATTTAACCAAATCAATATATCTTTT
Organism: uncultured Bacteroidales bacterium; assembly: GCA_964413185.1. Taxonomy (GTDB): domain Bacteria; phylum Bacteroidota; class Bacteroidia; order Bacteroidales; family Salinivirgaceae; genus Salinivirga. Next base: position 2,081 of record CAYPSX010000227.1, on the reverse strand, counting down.
TTAATAGAAAAAGGCAGCGGAAGTAGCCGGGTTCCCCTGCCACTGGTTATCACCGATGCCGGTTCCAAAAGCATTGCCGACATAACCGGAGAAATCAACCGGGCAGTAAAACAGCAATCCGGAGAAGCGGATATTGTGCTTAATCAGAAAACAAGCAAAGGAACAAAACTTTATTACCACCTGCCCGCGTTCCTTCGACGGCTCGTGTGGCAATTCATGTTAAAACGGCCCCGCCTGGCTTTTGCCAAAATGGGCAATGTGGCGGTTACGTCGGTTGGAATGATGGGAAAAATAAACGGCTGGTTCATACATCGCTCGGTTCATCCGCTATCTTTTGGTATTGGCTCAGTTATTAAAAAGCCGGTTGTAATCAACGACTCAGTAGAGATAAGAGAAATACTGAACATGACCATTCTCGTAGACCATAACGTAATTGACGGGGCGCCTATGGTGCGATTTCTGAATAAATTGACCCAAAATATCGAAAATTACACTTTTCAAGAGTAAAAAAGATAATAGTTAAACCTAAGTTGAGTGGTTGGAGCAAAGCGAACAAGCGCTTTACTTAGGTATAATCCCGATTTAGTAAATGTTGCGTTTCACCGAACAAGTGAGGAGAAATGCTTACATTTACTTAATCGATTGAGCGGAATCGCTCAATTTGGGTTAAACAAACTGGTGTTTTTATAATAATCACACCTATCCTCTATTTAGAATCATTAAACATAAATCCATTCGAAGTGTTTGTCATTTTAATATTGAATGAACATTTACAAAATTTAATGATATGGCAAACTTTTCATTTTGGGGAGCAGCTTTAACTAAAATTCCGCAAGTATCAAAAGAGGAATGGAACGGATTAGATGCTGTTTCGCGTTGGTTGTTAGCCACCAGGGCTTCTGTGTTGATTATGACAGCTTTTTCGGTAATTATTGCCGGGATACTGGCCTATTTATTTGACAGTTTCAACGTAATCAACTTTTCAGTAGCTTTTGTTGGGCTGATTTTCGCCCACGCATCGAATAACCTCATCAACGACCTGGTCGATTACAAACGGGGCATAGATAAAAACAACTATTTCCGGTCGCTTTATGGCGTTCAGTTGCTGGAGCATCGGTACGCATCAGCCAAAACATTTTATAAGTATGTGGCATTTTCACTGGCCATTGCTAGTATCAGCGGATTGTTCCTGATCTTAAGAACCGATTACATCACAATTGCCTTTTTTGTTGCCGGACTGGTGTTCCTGTTGTTTTACACATGGCCCTTCAAATATATTGGTTTGGGCGAACTTGTGGTTTTGCTGGTCTGGGGACCACTCATGATTGGCGGAACTTATTACGTAACAACCTCAGGAACCTGGAATTGGGATGTGGTATATATTGCATTACTTTATGCCATTGGCCCCACTACCGTTTTACTCGGAAAACACACAGACAAATTGCAGGAAGATTTAAAAAAGAAAGTATACACTTTACCTGTTCTTCTCAAAGAAAAAAAAGCACGTTATTTTACTATGCTGATGTGGATTATACAATATGCAATGATAGCTTTCTACGTAATTGAAAACAGTGCATGGCCTTTGCTCATTACATTTTTGGCCATACCCAAACTGATCTCCACATTTAAAGTTTTTAGCACGCCGCGCCCCAAAGAAGCACCGGAAAACAACAAAACAGGCTGGCCGCTATATTTGGTAAGCCATGCATTTATTTACAACCGTTTGTTTAGCATGCTTTTCTTTGTTGGCTTGCTTGCCAGCGTTGTTTTGTTTAAGATGGGGGTGATTTGATATTTTAAAAATAATCATTTGTAAATAATATTCTGATTTACTAGTATTTGTTGGGTAGGACTCTTAGTATACTTTTTTGTTACTATGAGTAATTTTTGTTACATTACGGTTTGTAATTAATAAATTATACCCAAAATGAAAACAAAGTTACTACTCATTGCATTTTTTTGCCTAAATATAACTTATGGTCAAGACATTACATATTTCGACATTAATTTTGACATTATATATGGGCTTAATCTTCTTCACGTAGATACAATATCAAATGAAAATAATATTTGGGAAATTG
>CAYPSX010000226.1:0-6374 GCA_964413185.1 uncultured Bacteroidales bacterium | reverse complement strand
ATATTGGCAATAAGATTATTGAACGATAGTTCTACTCCTTTTGGTGAACCGGTAGTACCGCTTGTGTAAATAATTACAGCGGTTTTTGTTTTATCTTTTGGATATTGCCATTGTGCAGGCTTTGTGTTTTCGTTGCTTTTTATTGATTTTATGTCTTTTACAACCAGATTTTCGGGCAATTCCCCCTGTGCTTCTTCTACTTTTTCTTTTGTAATCTCATCAAAAAGAAGCAATTCAGGGTTGCAATCTTTTAAAATATGAAGTAAATCTTCCTTACTGGCTAAAAAATCAATGGGTACTATGGTACAGTCGGCATGCCAGCCACCATAAAAAGCAAAAATCCATTCCGCACTGTTTTGAGCAAAAATAGCAACTTTAGTTGCATTGCTTTCGCGGGCGGTTTCTGCGTAGTTTTTCAGGTTTTTTAGTACATCGCTGTAATTAAAAGTAGAATTAGCAGTTATGATGGCCGTTTTGTCTGTGTTTTCAGTATAAAGCATTTGGCTGGTTTTAGCGTGATTAATACATTTTGTACAAATACTGTGCTATAATTTCCTTAGCTCGTATATTGGTTGTTGTTGCTGTTTTGTAGAAAATAATATATCTCCGGGTTTTTATATGAATAAAACATATTTTTACCATATTTGTTTAAATATTAACTTATTGATAATTAATTAAAAAAATCGAAAATTATGATTGGTGGAATAATTGGAGATATCCTGGGTTCTGTATATGAATTTAATCCTGAAAAAATGTACGATATGATCAGTTTTTCGGAGAATGCTGATTTTACTGATGATACAGTGCTATCTATTGCTATTGCAGATGCCATTATGTCCGATGCAGATTTTGGTAAAACTTTGTATGAGTATGGTAACCGATATCCGGATCGTGGATATGGGGGGCGATTTTTGGAATGGCTGGAATCTGATAACCCACAGCCCTACAATAGTTTTGGAAATGGGTCGGCCATGCGTGTAGCTGCCGTAGGCTGGGTTGCCAACTCAAAAGAAGAAGTTTTGGAACTGGCCAAAAAAACAGCATTGCCAACCCATAATCATCCCGATGGAATTGAAGGAGCACAAGCTGTAGGTCTGGCTATTTGGTTAAGCAGGAACGGATATACAAAAGAAGAGATGCGGAGGGAGCTGGAGAAAACTTTCGATTACGATTTAAGCCGCTCATACCAGTGGCTCCAGCAAAATTATGAGTATGATGTAACTTGTCGGGGTTCGGTTCCGGAAGCGATAATTGCATTTTTTGAGAGCACGGATTTTACTTCTGCCATTCGGCTCGCTGTTGCTCTTGGTGGAGATGCGGATACACAGGCTTGTATTGCAGGAAACATTGCCGAGCCGTTTTACGAAAAAATTTCACGAAATGATTGCAGAGTGCTACAAAAATTACCGGAAGAATTGCGTGAGGTCGTTTCAAAGTTCTATGACCGTTATAATATTGTGCGTGTTTGTGAAATTTAAGTGAATTATTCCCGTATGATCTGATCAATTCCGTCAACCCAGGCATCCATATCGTTCAGACTTTCAACAAGTGAAAGGTTTTTTCCGCCATTTTCAAGGAAAAGATCATGGTTCTCTTTTCCCAATTCAATTGTGGTTTCGAGGCAATCGGCAACAAACGAAGGTGCAGCAATTAAAATGCGTTTTTTTCCTTCTTTGGCCATTTGTATGAGTTTTTCATCTGTAAATGGTTGTAGCCAGTTTTTGGATAATCTTGATTGAAAAGTTGTGGTATACTGTTGGGATTTCAGTCCAATGGCATTTGCTAACAAACGTGTTGTTTCATAGCACGTAGCTTTATAGCAGTATTGACCGTGTTTTGGTAGCTGCTCTGTACACGGACACGTAGCACTTTTAATTCCCGGGTGCATTTTGTTTACCTGCCTTAAAGGTAAGCCGTGATAAGAAAAAATTACATGATCGAATTCTTGTGGATTATATTCTGCGATACGGGAAGCAAATGCCTTAATGAATCCCGGATGGTTATAGAATTGTCTGACAAAATGAATGTATGGTTTTGTTTTCCAATTGGTTAGCGATTGGTTTATAATATCAGCAATTGACTCTGTAGTCGATGTTGCATACTGCGGATAAAGCGGCATAATGGTAATTTCGCTGTAATTTTTACTTTTCAGCGAGTTGAATAACTTTTTAAATGATGGCTCCCCGTAGCGCATGGCCCCAAAAACATCGAATTCTCCGTCCATTTTTTTTTGTGTTTTCTGAACCAGGGAGTTTAGGTTAATGAGCAACGGCGAGCCTTTTTTTGTCCATAGCCGCTTATATAGTTTTGCTGATTTAGGAGCTCTGAAAGGTACAATAATTAAATTCACTAAAATTTTTCGGAGCACCCAGGGGATGTCAATAATTCGCTTATCATTCAGGAATTGAAAAAGATATTTTCTTACATCGTTGACTTTAGGGCTTTGCGGAGTTCCTGTATTGACCAGAATTAGTGCTTTGAAATTAGAAGGCATACGCTAAAGTTTTCAACAAATATAGTGTTTTAACCCATTAATATATGCCCGTTTTTGTTTAGCTTTGAAGGAAGTAAACCAAAAAATCAACACGTTTTATGGATATTTCCGAACAACTACAATTTTGGTTAGAGAAGGTTGATTATCAGGCATTGGTTATTGATCAGGATAATACAATTGTTGCAGCAAACAGAGCCCTCTGTAATTTTTTTAATTACGATTACCAAAATTTAGCAGGACAGAGAGGAAATGATTTGAAAGATAAAAATAATGACTTCAAGAGGTTTTTTGATGCATTAGATAGCCAAAACATAAACAATCAAAATACTGATATTGAGATTCAAAATAAGCTGTTTTGTGTGGAAAAGGAGCAATTGCCAGAGGTTTTTGGGAACAAATATCTTATCAAAATAATTGAGGTTGACCCCTTTCTTTCAAAGCCATTATTGAGCAAAGCCAGTCCTAAAGAACTGTTTCGTATACTTTTTGAGCAATCTCCGGAAGCCATTATTCTTACAACCACCGATGGCAGAGTAGTAATGTTGAATAAAAAATTCACCCAGATGTTTGGATATACACTGGATGAACTTGAAAATAAATACATTGATGATTATTTGCCATCACCGGAATATCGGGAAAAAGCAGAATCGTTAACTTCCAGAACTGCAAACGGACAATATGTTGCAGAAGAAACGAAAAGAAAAAATAAAAAAGGACAGGCAATAGATGTTTCCATACTTGGTGCCCCGGTTTATATAGATAATAAACTGCAATTTGTTTATGGAATATACCGGGATCTTACCAGCCGCAAACAAACCGAAATACAACTTGGACATAGCGACAAGCGTTTCCGCGATTTGTTTTACAAAGATAAATCGGTAAAATTGCTTATAGATCCGGATACGAGCCTCGTTGTTGATGCAAATGATGCAGCGTTGGATTTTTATGGATATTCTTACAGTGAAATGCTAAAGCAGTTTATGTTCGATATCAACACAATGCCCAATGAAGATATTGCAAAAGCCATGAAGCAGGCTGAAAATCATGGGCAAAATCACTTTTCATTTATACACAAATTGAAAAATGGAGAAATGAGACACGTTGATGTATTTGACACACCATTACAATTTGGGAATAAAAAGCTTTTATATTCAACTATTTACGACAATACAAAGAAAATAAAAGCTGAGCAGGATTTGCGCGACAGCGAAGAACGGTATCGTTTGCTGGCAGAAAATACAAATGATGGTGTTGCTTTTCTTATCGATAACATTATTTATTATGCATCACCATCATACTACAGGATTTTAGGTTACAATGAGTCAGAACTTGTTAATCATACAATAGACGAGATTCTCAATAAAATTCATTCTGAAGACAGGGAAAGAGTAATGCAAATTCTTGCAACAGGGTTTAAAGAATCGCAAAAGCTTCTTAAATATGATTATCGAATAAGAAAAGCGAATGGCGAGTATGTTTGGATTGAAGATGTTGTGAATGTAAAATATCAGGAGGGGGTAAGGCATAGTTTTGTGAATACAAGGGATATTAACGATCGCAAAACCATAGAATTAAATCTCGCAAAACAAAAAGAAAACTATTTAGAACTGGCAACCGAATATCGGAAAAACAACGAATTGTTAAAAGAAGCTAAAGAGCGTGCAGAAAATAGTGATAGACTTAAATCTGCCTTTCTTGCCAATTTGTCACATGAGGTGCGTACTCCGATAAACGGTATAAATGGATTTGCAGAATTAGTACAAAGTGGTCAGATTGATGAGGATAAGCAACAGCGATTCCTGGAGATTATCAAAGAAAGTTCCATGCAATTGCTTGATATCATAACAAATACCGTTGAAATGGCTAAAATAGAAACGGGCCAGGTAAGTTTACATTTGGTCAGGGCTAACGTAAATAAATTGATTGACGAGCTTTTCGAACGATTTGAGACAAAAGCATTGCAAAAAAACATTAACTTAATTGTACAGAAAGACCTGCCCGATAGTGACAGTTTCTTAATGCTTGATTCCGAAAAGTTTAACACTATTATGAGTGCGCTTGTCGGTAACGCTATAAAATATACTTCTGCCGGAAAAGTCATTTTTGGTTATGAAAAAACAGGTGCGAAACTTAGGTTTTTTGTTGAGGATACGGGTTTAGGTATACCGGAAGACAGGCATAAGAAAATATTTGCCACCTTTACGCAAGGCGATGAAAAACGCGATCGCATTTATGGAGGAACTGGACTAGGGCTGTCTGTAGCCCGTGGTTTGATTAAGGCTATGGGCAGCGAAATTCAAATCGAATCTGAAGAAGAGAAAGGTACAAGCATTTGGTTCGATATGAATAGCAGTATCATTAACAAGAGTAATCAACAAAGCGAGATTGTAGATAAAGACCAATATACAATTCTTATAGTTGAGGATGATGATACCAGCAGGCATTATTTGAATCAGGCTCTACGTCTTATGGATCAGCATGAGAAAAAAATTGAACTATTAATGGCAGAAAATGCCAAAGTCGCACGCGATCTTTGTTTACAACATTCAATTGATATTGTTTTAATGGATGTAAAGTTACCTGATGGAAATGGTCTGGATTTAGCTGAAGAGCTTAAGCAACTTTGTCCGGAAATAATTATTGTAGCCCAAACAGCATTTGCCGGTTCAGGTTTTAAAGAAAGAGCTATGCAAAAAGGCTGCATCGAATACGTCAATAAACCTATTACACAGGCAACCCTTCAGCAATTAATTGATAAATATCTGAAATAAATAAACAACCAACATGATGTTTTCCGTGTTGATTGTGGATTTGATTTTATCTAAAACCGTTAATCATTTATTAGTAAGGTTTCAACCTTAATGACTGAAGTTAAATCAGCATTGGTCGAAATTCCGGTACCACCAGCTAAACGGACAATATGCCCGGCTTATTTTTTTATAAATGAGCGACTAAACAATTTTCCCTGGTCAAAGCTGCTTGTGAAAAAATATATGCCGGGTGGAAGGTTTTCAACATCAATTTCTATGGTTTTATTAAGCAGGAATTCACCAGACAACATTACCGTATTACCTTTACTATCATAAATTTTGTATGATATTTTTCCTTTTTTGGTCTTATAAAATGAAACGAACAGAGAATTTTGTGCAGGGTTGGGGTAGAGCGTTAATTCCCCGGAAGAAGTAGCAGGTTTAGTTTCAATGGCATTTCCATCAAGTGGGGCACCTGTATGAAATCCCTGACTCAGGGTAAATGCTCCGTCCGGCGATTCGAAAGTACCTGTAACGGTTTGTCCAATTGTCCAGTTCAGGCCAATTTCATTATTATCGAAATAGGCTCCTGCTGTCGCAATAACATCTTTTTCCAGTGATTGGGCTGTGCCAAACTCTACAAAAGTTGCAATTAATATGGTTAATATGAGTGTGCGCATAGTATTTATTTTTTGCTTATGAATATATCAATTTTTTTTATTGAAAACAATTTTTAAAAAATTTGCCGGTATTAATAATCAAAACAGATGGCTGTATTTAGAATACACAATCAGTTTTTTATTTCAATTTTGAATATGTTCATTTATACGATTAATTTGTTCTTGAAGTTTTTTGAGTATTATTTTCTGCTGTTCGAGCAGTTTTTCTTTTTCATTATTTGCTTTTTCCAGCGTAGCAATCTTTTCTTGTTGTTTTTTTACAATTTCTACCAATGAAGCTTTGTTGTTTTTTTTATTGATTAATTCATGAGATTCAATATCCTGAAGATATACTAATTTCTCGCCGGACAATTGCTCAATGGTTCTGATTGCCTTTAACATATCCACATTGATTTTGTAACCCAATTTTTTGTTTTCGCTAAAAAACGACCAGGCCATAGGTTCTGACTT
>CAYPSX010000225.1:0-6415 GCA_964413185.1 uncultured Bacteroidales bacterium | reverse complement strand
TTAAATAGCAGCCTAAAAAAATAATTTTGTACGATCAGGCCGAATCTCCTTTGTATGATTTAGAGCTGGAGTTGCTCGAGAAGTTGCATTTCCACAATTTTGAATCGGTGCTCAGCGATGTAACCAACTACGGGAAACTCGAACAGGTTTTTGAACAATATCGTCCTGCAATAGTCTATCATGCAGCAGCCTATAAGCATGTGCCCATGATGGAGGCAAATCCTGCCGAAGCTATCGCAACGAACGTAGCCGGTACGGTAAATCTGGCCAAACTGGCCGATGAGTACGAAGTAGAGAAATTTGTGATGGTTTCTACAGATAAAGCCGTGAACCCCACCAATATAATGGGCGCATCAAAACGCATTGCCGAAATTTTTATCCAATCGTTTAACAATAACACTAAAACCAGTTTTGTAACCACGCGTTTTGGCAATGTGTTGGGCTCAAACGGATCTGTTATTCCACGGTTTAAAAAGCAAATTCAGGATGGCGGCCCCATTACCATTACACATTCCGATGTAACACGTTATTTTATGACCATTCCCGAAGCGTGTCAACTCGTTCTGGAAGCCAGCATAATGGGCGATGGCGGCGAAATATTCCTTTTCGATATGGGAAAATCCGTCAAAATAACCGATTTGGCTCACAAAATGGTGAAAATATCCGGTTTGGAAGTGGGTAGAGACATCCAAATTGTGTTTACCGGCCTTCGTCCAGGCGAAAAACTGCATGAAGAATTACTCACAGACAAAGAAAATACGCTACCTACTTATCACGAAAAAATCATGAAAGCCCGTGTGCAGCATCACGAATTTTCCAAAGTTGAGCCAAAAATTAACGAACTCATCCAACTGGCAATCAACACCGATCAATTTGAGTTGGTAAAATCTATGAAAGCTTTTGTTCCCGAGTTCAAAAGCGAGAATTCGGTATTTGAACGTTTGGATCATGAGTAAGGGTTGGCTTACGACAATAATTCTATAGATTGCTGAAACGGGAACATATCTGTTATATTTTGGTACAATAGTGCAAAAGCCCAAGCATTTTCCTAACTATTTTTGTTTCGGTAATTTTATTCAACCCATTTTAAATTATACTGTTATGAAAAAGTGTTTAGCAATTGTATTTGTATTTTTCGTGTTTCAGGTTTCAGCCCAGATTTCCGATTTTGGAATGACCAGTCCTGCGCACAAAGATCATGTGGGAGAAATCGTTTTTTCGAAGAAACCCATCAATTTTCAAGGTGAAAATCCTTCAGAATTTACTAGCCAGTTTAGTTATCCCGAAGACAAGATTTATTTTATGGCTTACTTTCCCAAAAGTATTGCCAACAGGTGCCATGAAGAGCATGGTGTTTTGCCCGGAATGGCCAATGCCAACATCATTTTTGCATTTTATGTAAATGGCGAAAAAGCCGGTGAAGTTGTGCAGGGCATCGATCGCGATCAGTTGAATAAATGGACAGGCTGGTCAGACCCACAAAATCCGTTTGGTGTAAAAGAGGGTTATCAACCCAAATATGGTTTCTTATTCCGCGATGAAGTTGTTACACGCTTGAAAAAAGGCGATAATAAAGTGAGAATGGTTGTAGGATACAAAGTTGCCGGAAATGGCAAAACATTCACAAATAAAGCGCCGGTAACCGAAGGAACGATGCACATTCATTCAAAAACCGGTTACAAAAAAGAGTACAAAGCACCTCCAAAAGCGGTTATGACCGATGCCGCTTTAGCCGCAAAAATAAAGGAATCGCTGGCTTATCGATGGCGCAAAACATCCATTATCAAAGAAGTGATACTAACAGACAAAACCTGGGAAGTTCAGAAAAATGCTGCTGGCGTTCCTGTTCGGAAAGTACTTAGTGTACATGCTATTACCAGCCCCAAAAATAATGAGAGCAGCAATAAATGTTTTGTTTCAGCATTCGAAGTAAAAAAGAAATATATCGGAAACGGTAAATACAGCGACGAAATTATTTGGTTTAGTTCGGGTCCATCTTATGAAGTAGAGTGTAAGTAGATTCTGTTGAAAATCACGAAACCCGCAGATTTCTTTTACTTTTTTTGCTCCAGGTCAAAAAAAGTAAGCAAAAAAAGCCCTGCAAGCTTTGCTTAGTTTGCAGGGCTTTTTTTACAACAAAAAGTTTTATCCTTGTTTGAATAATAGTAAATTTGAATGAATCAAATACAATCAACCTCCGGAACGCATGAAAAAAAACCAAAATATTTTCCTAATCAAAGCAATCGCAATTATTCTCCTGTTCGCCTTTTTTCTTCATTCACAAAGTTTTGCGCAGCAGAAAGTTCTGAAGCTCTACGATGGAGACAAAACAAAATGGATGCAATCACTTCAAGTGACAGAAAGCGGGCTGAAATATGAAATTTTGGAGCCGGGCGAAGGTGAAACACCCAACCCAGGCGATAAAGTTGCGGTGCATTATATCGGGGCACTGGCCAATGATACTATTTTTGATAATTCTTACGAAAGCGGCGAACCGCTAATTTTCGATTATGACGTGGGGCAGGTCATCAAAGGCTGGGACGAAGGAATTGGATTGCTCAAGCCCGGCGGGAAAGCAGTTCTGGTTGTTCCACCCAAATTGGGCTACGGCTCCAGCTCAGTGATGGGTATTCCGCCCAACTCAACACTTTTTTTTAAAATTGAATTGATCGATGTAATGGAAAACAAAGATTTTAAACCTTTTGAAACAAAAGGAAAAGATACGCTTTCCACTGCATCTGGTTTGCAATATATTGTGGTAGATTCCGGTTTGGGTGAGCAGTCCGATACTGCTTCGTGGGCATACTTTCATTACACAGGCTATCTGCCATCAGGCAAAATATTCGATGCATCGTTTCTACGCGGCGACCCGGTGCGCATAAATCCCGGAAAAGGAGAGGTAATTCCTGCCTGGGATGAGGCTTTACAATTGATGCGCGTCGGTTCGAAATTCCACATTATTGTGCCGCCCGAACTGGCTTATGGCGATGCCGGACTTCAAGGCGTTGTGCCTTCCGGAACCCAATTGCGGTTCGATTTGGAGCTGATGCACGTTTCCGAAAAACGCGAACCCAAACCGTTTGATGTGGCTGGGAAAGATACGGTGAAGCTCGATTCCGGCTTACAATACATTCCGGTTGCAAAAGGCGAAGGCGAAAAACCCGAAAACGGCGATATGGTAAAGGTGCATTTCTCCGGTTATATGGATGGAGAATTATTTCAATCATCATTAAAAACAGATGAACCGGCCATATTTGCATTGGGGCAGGGGCATGTCATCAAGGGAATTGATCGCGTGGTTGCGCAAATGAAGGCAGGAGGGAAGGCACGCGCTATTATTCCCTGGCAGTTAGGCTATGGCGAAGAGGGAAATCTTCCGATTATACCCCCGAAAAAAGATTTGGTGTTCGATATTGAATTGGTTTCTGTAGTAAAATAATTCGTTGTTTTTATGCTGAAAAAGTGGGTACAAAAATATTCGTTGCACTTTCTCGTTGTTTTGGTGGTAGCTGTTTATGGTAATACACTATTCAACAAGTATGCGCTCGATGATGCTATCGTAATTACGCAAAATGAATTTGTAAAAAAGGGCATCGATGGGATTGATGAAATCTTTACAACTGAATCGTTTACCGGCTTTTTTGGTTTCGATAAAAAACTGGTGGCCGGAGGACGATACAGACCTTTTTCTATTGCAACATTTGCTGTTGAGTATGAGTTTTTTGGCAAAAGTCCGTTTATTTCGCACCTAATCAACGTTTTACTGTATACCCTGGTTGTGCTGCTCATTTTTAAGTTGTTGCGCGATAGCGGACGTGTCAGAATTGAGCTGGCCTTTCTTGTAGCGTTGCTTTATGCTTTGCATCCTATTCACACAGAGGCTGTGGCCAATATTAAAGGCCGCGACGAGATTCTGTCGTTTCTTTTTGTACTGTTGGCCATGAGGATTATACTAAAAGATAAACTGACGTTTTATTTAAAATACACCGTTGCAGCAGCTTTTATGTTTTTGGCTATGTTGACTAAAGAGCACGCTATTTCCTTTGTTGTTTTGGCACCATTGGCTCTGTTTTATCTGAAAAAGCCTCAAAAAGAAATAGTTGCAACTATTATGGCCATGGTTGTGCCGGCTATCGCATTTTTTCTGATACGATATCAAGTGTTGGGCGGTCTCCAAATTGAGCAGAGCCCGTCGCTAATGAATAATCCGTTTTTGAACATGGATACCGGTGAAAAATATGCCACCATTTTACTAACCTGGCTTTGGTACTTGCGGTTGTTGGTTTTTCCGCATCCGTTAACCTACGACTACTATCCGTACCATGTGCCCATAACAGATTTCTCAAGTGTTTACCCATGGTTGGCCATTGTTGTAGTTGCCGCATTATTGTTTTTTGCTGTTAAAAGCTTAAAGAACCGAAAATTCTATGGCTTTTGGATTTGGTTTTTCATTGGCACCTTTTTTCTCATGTCGAATCTTGTCTTTTCCATTGGCACATTCATGAACGAACGGTTTCTGTTTATGCCATCGCTTTCGTTTTGTGTTGCCCTTGTTTTTGGGTTGAATGCCTTAATGAAAAAAACTGCATATCAGAATGTTGGATATGCTCTTTTGATAATCATTGGGGTTGGATATTCAGCAAAAACAATAACGCGAAACAATAACTGGAAAGATGATTTTACGCTTTTTACCCACGATGTGAAAATTTCGCAAAACAGTGCCAAAGGTAATTGCGTTGCCGGAGGCAAATATTACGAAAAGGGAAGAGATGTAAAAGAGAAAAGTAAACGTAACAGATATCTGCAAAAAGCACATCGTTATTTACAAAAATCATTACAAATTCATCCCACATACAACGATGCACATTTGCTCATGGGCAATACGAAATTTGGCATGGGAAAACCGCTGGATAGCTGCATGGTGCATTATTATTCGGTGCTGTCGCGTGCACCGCGCCATACAAATGCCTGGAAAAATGCTCTGGCTGTTTTGCAAAGCGGCGAACCGGAAAAACGGCTGGCATGGTACAAGAAGCTGTACAAAATTGACCCCAAACGGTATGAAATAAATTATCAAATCGGCAATATATCAGGTCGATATATGAATGATATTGATGGTGCTGAAAAATTCCTCAAGCGCGCACTTGAGATAAAACCCAACAGCGTAAAAGCTTTGAAAGATTTGGCTGTGGTTTACGGTTTAACTAAGCGCTATGAGCAGTCTATAAAGTATTTACGAAAAGTTGTCGAATTAAATCCAAAAGACGATGGCGCATGGTACAATCTTGGCCTGAGCTTGAACGCCATTGGAAAATTGGAAGAAGCGCAAAAGGCTTTTGATAAAGCTCATGAGCTCAACCCGAAAAGAAAAAAGGTAATTGTGAAAAAATAATAATCTTAAAAACTGAATGAAAATGGTTAAAAAATTTACAAGTGTAGTTATCTTCTTCTTAGTAATAACGGCAAGTTTTGGGCAACAGACAATTAATAGCTCACTAATGCACGATGGAGTTGAACGCGAATACATACTGTATGTACCTGCATCTTATTCAAGTGATGCCCCAGCACCGTTGGTTTTTAATTTCCATGGCTACACCAGCAACGCTTCAGAGCAAATGCTTTATGGCGATTTCCGCTCCATTGCCGATACCGCGGGCTTTTTAGTTGTGCATCCCATGGGACTCCCCGATTCAACCGGTCAACCACACTGGAATGTCGGGTTTGGAGGAACAGATGTCGACGATCTTGGTTTTACTTCAGCTTTGCTGGACACGTTGCAGTTCAATTACAATATTGATGAAGAAAAAGTGTACAGTACTGGCATGTCGAATGGCGGTTTTATGAGTTATTACATTGCCTGTCATTTGAGTGATCGTTTTGCAGCCATTGCATCTGTTACCGGCACAATGACTACCGAAATGATCAATAACTGTATGACCACGCATCCCATGCCGGTTATGGAAATTCATGGAACTGCAGATTACACAGTACCATACAATGGTATGGAGTGGATGGAACCTATTCCCGATGTTTTAGACCATTGGGTGAACTTCAACAATTGTAATTCGACACCAACAGTTACTGATGTTCCCGACATAAACACTAATGACGGATCAACAGTTGAACATTACTTTTATGCCAATGGCGACAATGGCGTAGCTGTTGAGCACTACAAAGTAATCGGTGGTGGTCATACGTGGCCGGGCACAGCCTACAATCTGGGCGGAACCAACTACGATATTGATGCATCTGTAGAAATTTGGCAATTCTTCGCACAATATGATATTAATGGCAGTTTGAATGGTACATCAACCCGCGATTTGGCTTTACGTTCCATTAGCGTGTACCCCAATCCGGCCAGCACATACGTACATGTAGAATTAGAAAGTACCGGAACACACAATTATCAATTATT
>CAYPSX010000224.1:0-6494 GCA_964413185.1 uncultured Bacteroidales bacterium | reverse complement strand
AGCGTAATTTGATCTTGATTTTTTGTTTACTTTTTGATTAAGCAAAAAGTAAAAGCATCATAAACGCTTTAATATAAAAAACTTAACATTGATGTCTTCAGTTTGCATGTTGAAAAAAACAAAATTAATTTGTAAAGATTCTTTTTCTTCTAACAAACATACCTTAAAAATAGCTCCACATGACCCAAAACATAAACTTTTTACGTATAACTTGCTGGTTTTTAGCATCCAATTTTTGGCATCGATGTGGTGCACAAAACCGGAGTTTTGACTATTGCTCTGTCTCAAAAAACACTTATTTTTTGATTTGAGTAAATTTACCCTTCTGCACTTTCATCTACGCGTGCCGGAAGCGTTACAATGAATGTACTTCCTTTGCCGGGCTCCGATTCAACTTCGATTGTTCCCCCGTTCATTTCTACAAAATCTTTGCTTAGCATCAGGCCCAGGCCTGTACCCCGTTCTTTGTCGGTACCCAGCGTTGAAAAGTGGGTTTCGGTTCGGAAAAGTTTTTTCTGCGCACTTGGTGTGATACCAATTCCACTATCTTCTACAAAGAGTTTTACTGTTTTTTTGTATTTTTTAAAATAGATTTTTATTTCGCCTCCTGAGGGTGTAAACTTCAAAGCATTGAACAAAAGGTTTCGTACTACGGTTTTGATCATCGGTTCATCGAACCAGGCGTAAATAGGTTCATCGTAAATGATGCTTACATTAATTTTCTTCTTTTCGGCCAGCGGGAGAAGCAGCTCCACCATTTCTTCGGCAACGGCTGTTATATCTTCAAAATCGGGGTAAAACTTGATGCGCCCCTGTTGATGGCGGGCCCAGTCGAGCAGGTTTTCGAGCAAATTGAAAGAATTTTGTGCACTTCGTTGAAGTTTGCTAACATAATTGAGCAGGGTTTTGGTATCTGAAGTAGTAATATTTTGCATAATGATGTTGGTCATGTTCACAAAATTACCAAACGGGCTCCGCAAGTCGTGCCCAATAATGCTGAAAAATTTATCTTTTGTAGCGTTGAGTGTTTTTAGCTGATCGCGTTGTTTCTCAATTTGCTCTTCGGCATTTTTAAGGGCAGTAATGTCGCTGTCAATGGCAATAATTTGGTGGATGTCGCCATTTTCGTCGCGAATTGGGGTCAATGTGGTTTGTGCCCAAATTTTTCGACCGTCTTTCGTGGGGTTTTGGGATTCATACGTCATGGAGCTTTGGTTTTCGGGCCATTCGCTTATCACTTTAGCCATTCGTTTGTTGGAGCTCATGGTAAATATGTTTCCTTTCTCCTGCCTGAGTTCTTTGAGTGTGAAGCCGTATAAACGTGTAAACCCCTCATTTACCCATAATAATGAGCCGCTTTTATCGGTAAGTATCACGGCATTGTCGGTTTCCCGGGCAATGATAGATAAACGTTGTAACTCCTGGTTTTTTTCGGCAAGCTCTTTACTTTTTCTTTCCAGCTCTTCTTTTTGGAAACGCACTTCTTCTTCGGCATTTTTTAATTGGGTGATGTTGGTGTCAATGGCAATGAATTGTTCTACATTTTGGTCGCTGCTGAATACCGGGGTCAGGGTGGTGTGTATCCAAAGGCCTTCGTGTTTTTTTGAGAGTGTGAAATATTCGTATTGAACGGATGTTTTCTCTTTGATGCAGCGGTCATAAGCTTTTCGTATATGCGGATATTCGCTATTATCAAACAAAAAACTGCCACGTTCTTTACGAAACTCTTCGCACGTATAGCCATATAAATTTTCGAATGCTTCATTGCAATAGTCTAATTTTCCGTTTTTATCGAAAATAGCCACTGCATTACCTGCTTTTTCAGCTACTATAGAGAGTTCTTGCAGTTTTTTATTGTTTTCTTTTAAGATATCGGCAACCTGCATTACTTCTTCATTCCGATCGAGCAATTGTTGTGTGCGTTCCTGTACGGTTGCTTCCAGTTTTTCTTTTGATCTGCGGAGTTGCTGCGTGCGGTAGCGTATGGCTACAACCATTACAACAAGCCACACAAGCACATAAAGAATGTATGCATACGTAGTTTGATATATGGGCGGTTTTATTTTTATTTTCATCAACAGCTTTTCGGTTGTATATCCAAATGTGTTTTTTGCCCTGGCATATAACGTATATTCTCCGGCAGGCAGGTTTGTATAACTTTTTTTAAATTGTTGATGCCAGGTTTCATATTGTTTATCGAAACCTTCGAGGAAAAAGCTGATTTTGTTCTGTTGAAAGTTATAGTAGAAAGGTATGCTTACTTCAACGGTAATGTTGTTGTTTTCATAATCGAGTTCTTTGGAAATGTTTTCTTTTTGGTTGGAAACATATTGCCATTGGTTATTTCCGGTTTTGTATTTATTTAAGTAGATAGAAAATTTGGAGAACCTGTTACTTTTATTCTGATAATGATAATTGTATAATCCGTTCTCTGCTCCAATCCACAACTCAGATGAATCGGTCCATGCTGCCACTGTAATACTGTATGGAAGTCTTTGCAGTGTGGTTGAGTCTATTTGGTTTTCGGAATCGCTTCCAAAATAGATAACCTTATCTCTGATTGTAAAATACTCTTTTATATTAAATTTCTTGGGGTTGTTTAATGAGCTGCCTGAATCGACATTTATTAAATTGAAACGGTCTGATTTTTTGTCATAACTATAGATGTCCGGAAGCGACACATAGAATAGTTCTTCTTTTGTTGGATGAAACTGAAGATTGCCGAGTGTTTTCAATCCATGTGCTGTATCTTTGGGTGTAAGTACCGGGGCAATTTTTTGCTCAACAAGGTTTTTGATGTCTTTTCCTGTAATTTGGTAAAAACCTTTGTAGTTTGCAGCTATCCAAACGTTGCCTTCTTTGTCCTCAATAATGTCGCGCACCTGGTGTACAATACTACCAAACCGGTGTAACACTTCCCATTGGCTGTGAGTTTTTTTCAATAGCAGCAGACTATTGCGTGTGCCGGCAAATAGCAATTTTTTATTTTTACTATATTCATACAATGTGTACACATCGGAATTTTTGTACACTTTTTCAGATTGGCTTTTTTCAACCTTGTAGATACCGTCTGCAGCAGCAATGTATATTTTTGGCTGTGTTTGTTCTTTCTCTTTAATCAATATATCCCATGCCTGGGTGTTGATGCTGTTAATTTTATGAAATATTTTATCACTGAATTTTGCGTTATTGTCCATCCAAAATACTCCGAATCCGGTAGTTACATATATTGTATTGTCGAGCATTGCAATATCAGATACCGTACCTTTTACACCACTTTTATAGTTATAATATTCTACGGGCAATCCTATTTCGATTAAACTCAGGCCCATATCCTGCCCAAGCCATATAGCACCGTTTTTCGTACACGCAAAATCATATACGGCATCGGTCAAAAGTTGATTATCTGTATTAAAGCAATTATGAAGTTTCCCTTTCAGATCAATTACGAATAAACCGGCGTTTGTTGTAGCAATGCTGATTAAGTTATTACACATTTTTTGTGCCTGGTATACGGTTTTGGTTTTTAGTTGATGGTCTATTTCGGTTTTGAATGGTTTAATATTTTTTATTTCAGTGAAACCGGGATTAAATTCTGCATAAAAAAGTCCGTTATATTTTGTTGCAATTACATGTTTTTGCTCATCAAGCTTTATTATTGCATGCACTTTTTGACGGGCGAAAAGGTTGCTGTTTTTAATTTTGACCAGACTGTCGGTTTTGAACCGGTAGAGTCCGCCGCCAATTTGCTGAATTATACAGGTTTGCCCGACTTCATGGGCCAGGTAAAAATAGTTGTGTTGGGTGGTTAAAAATGAAATGCTGTCGTCGTGGTGGGCAAATAAATAGTTATCTGTCAGGAAAATAGTTGTGTCGCCAGTTGTAACAGTGCTCCATACATCTGTGAACGCCAGTTGAGAAGATATTTTCGAGGTGAGCGACTTGAAAAACGGGGCGCCAAAACTATCGTTTTCAATAACACCGAAATCACCAATGGCACCGGCAAATAGCTTTCCGCTTTTTGAAAAGCTCAGGGAGCGCACTGTGCTTTTCTGCGGGGTGGTAATCAATTCCCACTGGTTTCCGTTAAATTTCATCAACCCTTCCTGATTTCCAACCCAAACGATATTATTATCATCAATTTTTACCACCCAGTTTTGTGTTTTTCCCGGGTAATCGCTGGGTAAAAAATTATGCACAAACAGTTGTCCCTGCCCCATTAACAAGAGTGGCAACAGTAAAAGCAATAAGAGAAATATTTGCAGAAATTTTCGCATCAGGCAAGGCGGCTTAATTTGCTTTGAACATCATCTTTATAATTTCTTCCAATGGGCAGTTCTTTTTCTCCCACATCAATTAATGTGGATGTGTATGATTGAATTTTGTCAATGGCTACAATAACAGAGCGATGTATGCGCATAAAGCGGTCTGAGGGTAATTTTGCTTCAAAATCGGATAAATGCTGATGAGTAATCACCTTTTTTTCAGTGGTTACAATTCGCACATAATCGCGCAGGCTTTCGATATAAATAATATTTTCCATGTTTATCCTCACCATGCGCTTATTTTCATTTACATAAAAAAAGTCTTCGGCAAGTTCGAGGCCTTTGTCATCGGTTCGTATTTTTCCCACAGCTTTCAGGAAGCGTTCAAAAGTAACCGGTTTGAGAATAAAATCATCTACATCGAGGTTGAAGCCCTCTACGGCATAATCTTTATTGGCCGAGCATATAATTACATGGGGTTTTTTATTTACGCTTTTTAGAAATTCGATGCCACTGAGTCCCGGCATTTCAATATCGAGAAAAATGAGGTCAATACTGTTTTTTGTTAGGTATTCATGTGCTTCAATAGCATTTTCAAAAGTACCAATCAGTTGTAAATACGGTACTTTTTCAACATAGTTAGCCATTACTTCCCGTGCAATTTCTTCATCATCTACTATTAAACAATTGATTACAGAGTCGGCCATAAAAACTCGTTATTTGGTTCAGGTAAAAATAGTAAAATACTTGTATGTTAAACAAGAAAACATTAGACAGGCTTTTACAGTATATTTGTGAATATTTGTACGCAAATAAATGCGGGGAGTTTCGGACAAATCTTTGTGCACGGGAATGAGTTTGTTTTATTATGATTTTACCCATCAAATTCACTTATCTTTAAGTTTTTGAATATTTTTTTTGCAAATCCGGAAAAAGGTTGTAATTTTATTTTCGAGTAACAAACGGGTAGTAGCTTTTTCATAAGCGGAAGAAGGGCTGTTCCAGCAATGGAGCAGCCTTATTTTTTGTATAATTTCGTTTTTTTTATTCCCCATTTTTTATATTTTAACAGCAAATAATTTTTATTATGGAGAAGAAAAAAGCTGTATTGATTCTTTCGAGCGGCGGAGCCCGTGGCCTTACCCAAATAGGTGTTATTGAAGAGATTGAGAAAGCGGGATTTGAGATAACGGCCATTGCCGGTAGTAGCATTGGATCGCTAATTGGTGGTTTTTATGCCGCAGGAAAACTCGATGCATACCATGAGTGGGTGGGAAAACTCGACCGCATAGATATTATGCGTTATTTCGATGTTGCATTTAATTCACGTGGTTTTATTAGAGGCGATAAAATCATGAAAGAAATGGAAAAAGTCATGGGCGGCGATAGAAAAATCGAAGATTTGCCCATCAAATTCAAAGCCTATTCTTCTGATATTATCCAACATAAACCTGTGGTTTTTGAAAAAGGAAGCTTAATTGATGCCATACGAGCTTCTATTTCTATTCCCGGAATTTTCACACCTTATAAGCACGAGGAGTCGTTATTGGTAGATGGTGCCATATCAACACCCATGCCCATGGAGGCCTTCGATCTTGCCGATGATGAGGTAATGATTGCCGTGAACTTAAATGCCTCGATTTCTTATAATGTGCCGGACTCCGTGGATCAATCGACCAAGGAAAAAGAGCATCTGGAAAAAATCTTTCACCAGTGGCGCGAAAAATCACGGAAATTATTTAATGTCAAAAAATCAAAGTCAACAAAATCGCCGGGCATGTATGGTATATTGCTCCGGTCTTTTGAAATGATGCAGGAATCGTACACCAATCAGCTTGTTAAAACATTTAAACCCGATTACTACGTTGAGCTTTCGCGTGAATGTGCCGACACGTTTGAATTTAACAAGGCTAAAGAACTTGTAGAATACGGAAAACAGCAAACCATTAAAGCGTTGAATAAATGAACTATTTTTTGATGATCGTGCTGGCACCCATTGCCATAGTAAAGCTTTTGGTTGCTTTTATTTATACATTTCTTTGTTATTTTGCAGCGGCTTTTGCGAATTTGGTTAATCGTAGAAAACCTCAAAAATTTCTGTGGGCAGCTTTGCGCTTTTGGGCCCAAGGTATGTTGATTATTATGGGCGTAAAAATGCATATTACAAGGTATAGTAAAGTTGATGAACCGGGCTTAATTCTTTCGAACCACCGGAGTTATATCGATGTT
>CAYPSX010000223.1:0-6547 GCA_964413185.1 uncultured Bacteroidales bacterium | reverse complement strand
TTCTTTTTTTGACCTGAAGCAAAAAAAGAATAATCAATTATAGATCATGCATTGCGCAAAACAGGAAAAAAAAGCCTGCCTGAATAAAATACAACAGGCAGGCTTAGGTTATATTTTCGGAACACCACTAAAATTAAGCCTTCTCAAGTTCAACCGTAAAATGTCGCATAATGGGGGCTTCATTCACAATTTTGTACCCTTTTGTAATAGAGTCGCGCCTGTCAAAAACATTTTTCATGGCTGCAGCAATCACATCCATGTGGTTATTGGTATAAACGCGTCGTGGAATAGCCAAACGGAGCAATTCCATTTTTGGGAAACGGTTTTCGCGAGATTCCGGGTCGCGATCGGCCAAAAGCGTACCAATTTCCACGCCCCGCACACCGGCTTCGAGGTAAAGTTCTATGCCCAGGGTTTGTGCAATATACTCTTCTTTGGGAACTTTTGGGAGTATCTTTTTGGCATCGAGAAAAATAGCATGCCCGCCTGCCGGACGTTGATAAGGAATTCCGTACTCGTCAAGTTTTTCTCCCAGGTAAGCCACTTGTTTTATGCGGGTTTCAAGATAATCAAACTCAGTTCCCTCATCAAGGCCAATGGCAAGGGCGTTCATGTCGCGGCCACTCATTCCACCATAGGTGATGTACCCTTCGAACATAATATTAAAGGTAGTGGCTTTTTTGAAAATTTCCACATCGCGAAAGCACACAAATCCACCCATATTCACAATGGCATCTTTTTTAGATGACATAGTAGCTAAATCGGCATATTGATACATTTCGCGCACGATTTCTTTTATCGTCTTATTTTCATAACCTTGCTCACGGGTTTTAATGAAGTAGGCATTTTCGGCGAAACGGGCAGAATCGTACAGCAGTTTCACATCGTATTTTTTCGCCATATCAGCCACAGCTTTAATATTGGCCATAGAAACCGGTTGCCCGCCGGCCGTATTATTTGTTAAAGTCAATACGATAAATGGAATTTGCTCTTTGGGCGTATCTTTCAGCACCTCTTCCAGCTTAAAAAGGTCAATATTTCCTTTAAAAGGATGTTCGTTTACCGGATCAAAAGCTTCATCAATTGTGCAATCGATCGCATGCGCTTTACGAAATTCTATGTGCCCCTTGGTTGTGTCGAAGTGACTGTTACCCGGAACAATATCACCCTCTTTCACCAAAACGGAAAACAATACATTTTCAGCGGCCCTGCCCTGGTGTGTTGGCAAGAAATGGTCAAAACCAAGTATGTTTTTTATGGCCTCTTTCATATTATAAAATGAACGTGCACCGGCATAAGACTCATCACCGGTCATTATCCCTGCCCACTGGCGATCGCTCATAGCGCCGGTTCCGGAATCGGTGAGTAAATCAATATAAACCTGGTCGCTTCGCAGGTTGAATAAATTATATTTGGCCTCTTTCATCCATTTTTCGCGCTCTTCACGCGTACTTTTCCTGATGGTTTCTACCATCTTTATTTTGTATGATTCTGCAAATGGAATATCCATAATTATATGTTTTAATAATTATCTAAATCTGATTTTTTTGGAACGTTTATGATAAAATTCAACGTGGGAATACTGCCTTTGCAAATTCTGCATCAGATAAAATAAATTCAGAAATGAAAGAGAACGATGCAAAATCAGGCAAAAACAGATGACAGATAGTGGCAAACATCGCGCCTTTTAATATTCAGGTAGCGTGCTCTTGCCAAAGCAGATATGATTGAATGTATTCTCATTGTACACGCAAAATTAATAAATTCGCAATAATGCCAAACATTTACCAAAAAAAATGGTTTACTATTTGTTTGTAAAAAAAATGTGCTGAATTTTGCAACATTATCTAATTAAAACGATTTCCAAATGAAGATTACTTTTTCTACAATCCTGTTGATACTAATTACGGTCAGTTTATTCGCTCAAAACGACACTATACAGAAAAAAGAAACCCCCAAAGACACCGCCTGGACTTTTGAAGGCCAGTCAAGTTTCAATTTCACACAAGGTTACCTCGAAAATTGGGTTGAGGGTGGCGATAACTTCCTTAGCAGCCTTTTGCTCAACGACTACACATTGAGTTACGATAGAAATCACACCTCATGGGAAAATATTGTAAAGTATAAACTAGGAGGCACCCAGCAAGGAGAAGAAGACCTCAGAAAAACCGAAGATATATTTGAATTTACCAGTAAATTGGGCTATGACATTTCCAAAAAGAATTTTTTTTTCTCAAACATTATCAACTTTCAAACTCAGTTTTTCAAAGGCCACGATTATGCCAACGACAATGATTCCATTCCTGTAAGCCGCTTTCTTAACCCGGCAAAACTTACAATTGCAACCGGTTTTGAATACAAATACAAAAAAATGCTCAGTGCCATGGTTTCGCCATTATCCGGAAAACTAACATTCATGACAGATACAGAAAATTTTTGCCCTGAAACTTATGGAATTGACGCCGGAAATAAATACAAAGCCGAAATGGGGGCTTACATTAAAATTGCATTTAAAAAAGATGTAATAAAAAATATCAATATCAATTCTACCCTGGTACTTTTCAACAATTATTTCCGGGAACCAGAAAATATCGATATCAACTGGCAAACCACAATTACTTTTACTGTAAATGAATACATTAACGCCGTGCTTTACACGAATTTTATTTACGATGATGATATAAAATTCGAACAGCCTGACGGCACAGAAGGCCCCAGATGGCAAATTAAAGAAACGCTCGGAATTGGGTTAGCCTATAAAATCAATAGTAAAAAGAAAGAATAGCAAATATTGCAAAGACCAGGCTGGCCAGGCCATTTGTAGTAAAAAAAGCAATGTTTACCCGGGAAAGATTTGTCGGGCTTATAATTATATGTTGATAAAGCAACAAAATGGTAAAAATACCCACTCCGACATAAAAAAGCCAGCCTGCATCAATCTGCAACCCAACAACAATTAATAGCAGGGCGGAAAAAATATGCACAACACGAGAAATGCGTAATGCATTTTTACGTCCAAAGTAAACGGGAATAGAAAACAAACCGTGTTTTTTGTCAAATGCATCATCCTGCAAAGCATAAATAATATCGAACCCGCTCACCCAAAGCAAAACAGCCAGGGAAAGCAACACGGGTGCGAGGGCAAAATACCCGGTAACAGCAATAAATGCCCCAATTGGAGCTAACGAGAGCCCAATGCCCAAAATAAAATGGCACAGCCATGTAAAACGCTTCGTCAAACTATAGCCAAGCACAACGGCCATTGCCACAAAAGACAAATAAAAACAGACCATATTGATAAACCAGGTAGTTACAATAAACGCGACTACATTCAACACCACAAACCAACCGGCAGCCTGAACAGATATACTTCCGGCAGGAATTTCCCGCTTTTGGGTGCGCTCATTTTTCGCATCAATTTTCCGGTCGGTGAACCGGTTAAAACCCATTGCAGCATTCCTGGCAAAAACCATGGCAAGCAAAACTTTAAGTAAATCTAACCACTGAAAACCTTCATTAAAAGCTACAGCAGCCATAAAATAACCAATCAGTGCAAATGGTAAAGCAAAAATAGTGTGGGCAAATTTTACAAGAGATAAATACTTCTTCATAATCATTACGTTTCGCCATCATGTCAACTTCAAACATGAATAATCGTGCATAAACAAATTTAGCTGAAAAAACAGGAGAAATACATGACAAAGCTGAAAAAAATTCGAAGTTTTCATAACACAGCATTGACATTGAATAAGTTTTTTTGTACTTTGCAATTAAATATAAAAACACTCAGCTATGAAAAAACTAATCATTGTAACAGCATTAATATGCATCTCAACTTTTGCTTTTTCACAAAAAGTAAGTTATCTGAACTGGTCAAATCCGGTTACATTTCAAACAAGCCCCACTCCTATCATAACAGGTTTTGGAGAATATAGTGATTCTCTATCTGATGTTTATGATGGAAAAACATTCTTTGCTAACCAAAACGAATATTACCAAATAGAATCGTGGGCAGATTATTATTACTGGTTCACACAGAAATACTGGTATAAATTTGAACAACCCGAGCTTTATGAGTATTTCTATCTTACAGAAAACGACTACGAAATGGCTCGCTATATTGCTACCCAATATCGTGGCAAGTATTATCCTGCAAAAATTGAAATTGAACTCAGAAAAGGCGATGATTACAAAAACCGCACAGAATCGCCCGAAAACTATGCACAAAGCATGAAATCTATTCACACACTCAAAAAAGACTTAAAGAACCCAATAAACAGTGTAAATGTAAGGACATACACATACGACAAACAAAAAAAATCGCAGCCCGCAGAAACAAAAATCAAGAAGAATCCATTTAATTACGAAAACCCACGATCTTCAGGAGTACGAACCTTTAAATCCAGACGCAATTCACGTAGTGCGAGCGGAAGAACTCGAAGTGCAGCCCCATCTACAGGCTCGGGAAAAAGCAAAAGTACCGGCAGCGGCCAGCAAAACGACTTAAAACGATAACTGCAAACCAGGCAATAAAGACAAAAACCTCTTATTTTTTATATGATGAGAGGTTTTTTTATTAAATAGGTTTTATATTTGCTATACGAATTTTAAACAAATAGAACTATGAGAATTTTAAAAAGTCTACTCGCTTTTACTCTTGTATTAACTGCCGCAGGCCTTATGGCTCAATCAGTTTATACAGACGATTTTGAAACCTACACAACCGGTAGCGGTATTGCCGAACAAGACGATACCGACACATGGACAACCTGGAGTAACAGCCCGGGAGGTTCAGAAGACCCCGTTGTAACAGATGAAGCAGCTTTTGGAGGCAGCCAGGCACTTATGGTATCCGGCACAAACGATGGCGTTTTATTACTCAACGACCTTATCGAAAACAGGTACAGAGTTGAGTTTTATCTGATGGTACCCGATGGATTTATCGGCTACTATAATATTTTGCAAGATTTTGCAGGAAGTGGCTCCACCTGGGGAATGCAGGTATATTTCACAAACGGAACCGGCACAATTGACGGAGATGGTGCAGGTGCTGCAACATTTTCATACACTCCCGGTGAATGGATGAAAATTCAACATTTCGTTGATCTTGACAACGACTGGATCGACATCTACATTGATGACGAACTTATACACGCTTACCAATGGAGCGCCGGTACATTCGGAACCGGAATCAATAAACTGGATGCATTTAATTTTTACGCATGGAATGATGATGGAAACGGCACGCCAAAATATTTTATGGACAACTATATTATTGAGCAGGTTGCCACGCCAGAACCACCCTCGAATTTAACAGCCACAGTTGATGGCAATAATGTTACATTGCAATGGGATGCTCCTGCCGGCGACAACACACCTGAAAACTACTCAATTATTCGAAATGGACAGGTAATTGCATCAGCAGATGGAGCAGAAACATCTTACACAGACTCAACAGTTTATCCATCAACACATTCATACGAAATAAAAGCATTCTATGGTACTTCGGTTGGGTACTCTCCCTCAGTTGGCCCGGCAGAAGCCCTAGTTGAAGGCGGTGTAGCCAGAGATGTTACACTTATGGAAATTTTCACCGGAACGTGGTGCCAATATTGCCCGGCAGTAGCCGTAGCAGCAGACTCCCTTAGCGCTTATCACGACAATGTTGCAATTCTTGAATATCACAGCGGTGACACTTACGACATTGCACCCAGTCAAATAAGAGATGGCTATTATGCAATTGCCGGATACCCCACAACACTCCTTGGAGGAGAAGTTATTATCGGAGGTGGCGGCTCATCAAGTGAATATGCCGGCCCGCTGGCTACTATGGAAAATGAACATGCCAACAGAATTAATAAGCAGGCCGTTGTCGATCTTGATATCGACATTGAATGGCTCGATTCTGTAAGCTACCAACTCGACATTACCGCAGAAGAAGTTTACGAATATTTCGGCGACAACCTTGTAATGCACATTGCTCTGACAGAATCGCACATACAGGAGGCATGGCAAGACCTTGACAACCTGCAATTCGTTGTACGCAATATGTTCCCCGACGGAAACGGAACAGCAATTGACTTCAGTACTGATCCTGTTCAAACGATTACAGAACAAGTAGTAATCGACACTTTGATAAATGATAAATGGAATTGCGAAATTGTTGTTTTTATACAAGATAATGACACAAAAGAAGTTGTACAGGCTCAAAAAATTGTTCTGGAGCCCGGTGTAGGTATTGGAAACAAAGTAGCCAAAGCGAATGCCCGCATATATCCAAATCCTGCCACTGATCTTGTTCACATTTACAGCGACACAAATGCAAAATCATTTACGTTAATGAACCTTGCCGGACAAGTTATTAATATGAAACAAATTAGCGGAACACATAACACAATAAGTGTAAACGACCTCCCAAAAGGTGTTTATTTACTTCAAATCAACACTTCTAAAGGCTCCACTACACAGAAAATTGTGAAAAATTAGTTTTAGGCCGGAGAATTAATTAAATTGCTGTGGAAGTATTTTAAATATACTTTCACAGCTT
>CAYPSX010000222.1:0-6566 GCA_964413185.1 uncultured Bacteroidales bacterium | reverse complement strand
AACCGGGCCATAAATGACCCGGCTATTGATTCCGTCGATGAAAAACTACCACGAACGCCTGGGTGAGAGGACTCCAACCGCGCAGGCCTTACAAAACTTCTACGTAACGGCCATTAACTCCAAAAAGAACGAAATTACGTGTAGTATGGTTAATATTTTGTAATACAGCTCAATCGAAGCGTCCCTTCTCCACCGGAGAAGGTCAGGATGAGGGGAAAACGAAGCGAAATGTTGCAACAGTTGCTTCGCTGCGTTCGCAATGACGTCGTTGATTGTGGGTTCAGTATAGTAACACAGCCCAATCGGAGATGCGTCATTACGAGGAACGACAGTGACGAAGTAATCTGTCTAAATAGCCGGGATGGAAGCTTTGAAACAGATTGCTTCGCTTCTCTCGCAATGAAGCGTCTGTGATTGTTGGTTTTTGAGCACAAAAAAAGAACGAAATAACTTGTAGTTTGGTTAATATTCTGTAATACAGACTGGTCGAAGCGTCACTTCTCCCGGCGGGAGAAGGTTAGGATGAGGGGAATACCAACAGCACAAGTTTGCAACAGGTTGTTTCACTTCATTCGTGTCTTCGATTTGAGGTTTGTACAGCTCAATGTATCCGAAACGTTTTTTTTGTAAAACATCCTTCAATTATCCAAAATGATGCCGGCGGCATCAAACGGTTATAGAAAATCGAATGAAAACGGGAAACGATTCCAGCGGAATCGTACGTTATGCTTGTATTACGTAAGGAATTGATGTTCGACCCCGCCGGGGTCATGTTCCATCTATGATTTCCTTTCTTCTACCTTCTCTTTTTATGAACAGGCGTTTGCGGGTTATCTTTTGCTGCCGAATTACCGGCCAGCCAGCCCGTTGACCAGGCAATTTGTAAATTAAAACCGCCTGTGGCCCCGTCTACATCGAGTACTTCGCCGGCAAAGAACAGACCGCTCACTTTTTTAGATTCCAGAGTTTTAGGCGTAACCTCTGAGATTTTAACACCACCGGCTGTAACAATGGCTTCATCCCACGATTTATGCCCGGTAATTTTAAATGTAAGGCTCTTAAAAAGCTTGCGAATTTCTTTACGCTCGTTGGCTGTAACGCTGTTGCACTCTTTCTCAAAATCGATATCGAGCATATTTTGCAACGGTTTAACCAACGCCGATGGCAGCCAGCTCGAAAAGATGTTTTTGAACTGTTTTTTGTTGCTTGCCTGCAAATCGCGAAGCAGGCGATTGTCGAGTTTTTTATCGTCCAGCGCAGGCTTGAGGTCAACTGTAATTTTAACTTCGTTGCCTTTGTCCATTTCATCGACTACAGTTCGGCTCAGGGCAACAATTACCGGACCCGTAAGTGTATTTTTGGCAAAGCCCATTTCGCCAAATTCTTCGGCTACTTTTTTCCCGTTTGACCAAACAACCGCATTGATGTTTTTCATTGAAAAGTTTTTCAGCTTTGCGGGCAATGGGCTATCGGTTTCAAGCGGCACCAACGCCGGCCGTGTGGGCTCAATGGTGTGCCCGGCCTGCTCGGCCAACAGGTATCCATCGCCGGTTGAACCGGTGACGGGATAGGATTTGCCGCCGGTAGCAATAATTACGGAACGGGTTTTAAATTGTTTCTGCTGACATTGCAAGCCTTTAATTTTTCCTTCTTCAATAATCAACTGATCGGCTTTATGATCGGTACGTATATCAACTTTTAATGATTTTAACCACTTTACCAGTGCTTCTTTTACGTCTGCTGCAAGCTGGCTCTCCGGATAATATCTTCCACCACGCTCCAGCACTGTTTCTACACCATTATCCTTGAGTAATTTGAGAATATCTTCATGATAAAAATGCGAGAAAGCATTGCGCAAAAATCGACCGTTAGGATAAACCTGTTTGATAAATTCATCAGCGGGCAAATCGTTTGTAATATTGCAACGTCCCTTTCCGGTTATCAGAATCTTACGTCCTTCATGCCGCATTTTTTCCAACAACAAAACTTTAGCCCCTTTTTCGGCAGCTCTGCCGGCAGCCAACATCCCGGCTGCTCCGGCGCCAACCACAATTACACTGAACTTTTCCATAGATTACAAAAATATAGAATTATTGCCGATTTAAACTACATTCGATGATTTTTGTTTTAAATGCTGGTTATCAATACAAAGCGATATAATATTTCGATCGTTTACGCTGTCGTTGAAAAATTTGATGTATTTTAAACTCTTTTTGCGAAAAATTGTATCTTTAATCAATTATCATCTAAATACACAGGGGGCCAACCCTATGAAACAAATACACAATCCCTTCATATATAATAAGATAGACCCCTTCACAGATTATGAGTCGGTGTTGAAAAAAATACTGTTTTGGGTTTTATTGATGCTCGTTATTATTGGCACCCCGGTTGTCGCAATTGGCATAATAGAGGCTGTCGCGCTCAATCAAATCAATACTGCCATTGTTTATATTTGTTTGTTTTTGCCCATTATTCTCATTTTCCTGTTTCGAAAAAAAATACATTATAAAATAGTCTCGGCTGTTGTTATAGGCCTGGTTTATTTTTTAGCCGTGCACAATATTTATGTGTATGGATTCAGTGGTGCAGGCATTCCCATTTTTATTGCTTTTTTTATTCTGGTTACCATTTTTTATGGTCTGAAAAACGGGCTTTTATCAATAGTTTTAGCGATCATTCCTATGGGTATAGTGGCTTATTTAATGATTAATGGCCATTTAGATGTTGATGTAGATTTAATGAAAATAAGCGTTTTACCCATTTCATGGATTACAGCCATTTCTGTTCTGTTTTTAATCGGCATACTCGTTGTTCTCAGCTACAGCTATATACATTTTAATTTATTGCACATTATAACAATTACCCGGGAACAGGCTCAGAATTTAGAAGTTCAGAATCAACACCTCGAAGAAATAATAGAGCACAAAGACGAAATTCAAAGCCGTCTGGAAGAAGCCAAAGAAAAGGCTGAAGAGAGCGACCGCCTGAAATCGGCATTTCTGGCCAACATGAGTCATGAAATACGCACGCCCATGAACAGCATTCTGGGTTTCGCACAAATGCTACAAAAGCCGATGCTCTCCAATCAAAAACAAGACAAGTATTTAAAAATAATTAACCAAAGTGGCCGAAGAATGCTCAATACCATTAACGACATAATGGATATAAGCCGCATTGAATCGGGTCAAATAACAGTTTCGCCATCAACTTTCAACGTTAATGAGCTTTTAAACAGACTTTTCCAAACATTTCAACCCGAAGCCGATAAAAAAAATTTGAAACTACATTTGAAAACAAATAAGACCACAGAAAATATTACAACCGATGAAGATAAACTCGAAGCCATCTTTATCAACCTCATTAAAAATGCCATAAAATATACCGATGCAGGTTACATCGAATTTGGATACAAAAAACACGAAACCAACCTGCTGTTTTTTGTGGAAGATACAGGAATTGGTATTGAAAAAGACCGGCAGCAGGCCATTTTCGAACGCTTTGTGCAGGCCGACATCGACGATAAAGATGTCCGGGAAGGTGTTGGTCTCGGCTTAGCCATAACAAAAGCCTATATCGAACTGTTGGGAGGACAAATAAACATTGAATCTGAACCCGGACAGGGTACAAAAATTTCATTCAGCCTGAAGAAACAATAAACCCAGTTGTATTAAGAACTTAAAATCTTAATCTCTAAAAAAACACAGCAAAATTGTAAAACACAAAATAAATAAGTAATTTTCAAAATTATTTTATAAGCTTATTAAAAATTTCCATCTATACACCACCGTGAATCTAATTATTGTTTTTCAGCTAAATAATGAAAAAAAGCACCCAATATATATTAATCGGTACAGGATTTGGCCTCTTTGCATGGATAATTGATGCCATAGTTGACTATCAGTTTTTTAACATCCAAAACAAACCACTTCTTGACCATCTAATTATTAATCCACACGCACACGAAATATATATTCGCCTTGTCTTACTCGCAACGTTTACCTTGTTTGGCTTCATTTCAGCCCGGCAAATAGAAAAACAAACCAAAACTGAAAACCACATAACTGCCATAAACAAAGAATTGGGTGCCACCCTTTTTTCTATTGGCGATGCTGTTATTTCTACCGACACACATGGTAAAATTGCAAGAATGAACCCAATAGCACAAGAACTTACAGCCTGGGATATCAGTGAGGCCAAAGGAAAACCGCTTATTGAAGTGTTCAAAATCATCAATGCCCACACAAGAGCAACTGCCAAAAACCCCGTTGATAAAGCACTGAAAGAAAATAAAATAGTAGGGCTGGCCAACCATACCGTGTTAATTGACAAAAATGGTAAAGAATATCAAATTGCCGATTCTGCTGCGCCCATTACTAACAAAGAGAACGTAACCATAGGTGTTGTGTTGGTATTCAGAGATGTAACAGAAGAATACCAAATGCGCGACACTATTGAAAAAAGTGAAAAACAACTTTCCAAAGCACAAGCAATCACAAAAACCGGCAGTTGGGAATTTCATCTCAACACAGGACAAGTAGTGGCCTCCGACCAGGCATACAAAATATATGGGACAAATCCCGACAAAAAACTCACAATTAAAGATGCGCAATCATTTCCCTTACCCGAATTCAGGCCAATGATGGATCAGGCCATAAAGAACCTCATTGAAAAAGATGAAAAGTACGACCTGGAATTCAAAATTAAACAACAGAACACAGGTAAAATTCTGGATGTACAGTCCATAGCTGAATATGACAAACGCAACAACATTGTATTTGGCACAATTAAAGACATTACAGAACAAAAAAGAACGCGCAAAGAACTAAAAGAAAGCGAAGCCAGCCTCCAAAGCATTTTCAGGTCGGCTCCGGTTGGGATTGGAATGGTTGTAAACAGAATACTGGTAGATGTAAACCAACGGGTTTGTGAAATGACCGGCTACTCAAAAGAAGAACTCCTGAACAAAAGCGCAAGAATTTTATATCCTAATGATAAAGAATACGACTTTGTTGGACAGGAAAAATATCAACAAATCACACAACAAGGAACAGGAACGGTTGAAACACTGTGGCAAAAGAAAAATGGTGAGGTAATCAATGTTTTACTCAGTTCCACACCTATACAATCGGACGACTGGTCCAGAGGCGTAACTTTTACAGCCCTGGATATTACAGAACGCAAAAAATACGAGGTGCAGATAAAACAAAAAAACGAAGAATATTATGCTGCCAATGAAGAACTAAGAGAAAACCTTGAGCATATTCAGGAAATAAATAAAGAACTCGAAAAGGCCAAAGAAAAAGCTGAAGAAAGCGAAAAACTAAAATCGGCCTTCCTGGCCAACATGAGCCACGAAATACGCACACCTATGAACAGCATTCTGGGCTTTGCGCAAATGTTGAAAAAACCGGCTCTTTCAGACACAAAGCAACGCCGCTACATTAAAATAATTGATCAAAGCGGTCGCCGAATGCTCAATACCATAAACGATCTGGTCGACATTGCAAAAATTGAGGCCAACCAAATGAAAATCACCACAACAGAGTTCGAGGTACACGAAGAAATGATTTACCTCCACAATCTATTCAGCCCCGAAGCACAACAAAAAAAGCTGAAGCTGAAACTAGTCAATCCCCTGGATAATTCGTTAAAAATAAAAACAGACAAAGAAAAACTCGAAGCCGTACTCATCAACCTTATAAAAAACGCCATAAAATATACCGATGAAGGTTATATTGAGTTTGGATACAAAACACATGCAAACGAAATTATGTTTTTTGTAAAAGATACCGGAATTGGCATCGACCCGAAGCGCCATAAAGCCATATTCGAACGCTTTGTACAGGCCGACATTGAGGATAAAGAAGTACGCGAGGGAACCGGGTTAGGGCTGGCCATTACCAAAGCTTATGTAGAAATGCTCGGCGGAGAAATCCGGGTTGCGTCGGAACCCGACAAAGGTTCAACATTCTCTTTTCACGTTGCTCAGGCTTAAATCTTTATTTTTTTTCGCTAACCTGCTCCTTCAGCACCGGTTTTTCGTATTTCATGACTATTGTTATGTATGCTTCAACCACAGTAGGATCATTCTTTTGCGGATAACGCACACCCTCGTTAACCACATGAATATCATGTATAAAAACCTCATAATCCTGAACATCGGCAACCGTAGTGTCGGCATAAAAATTACGCAGCGAAATCAAAGAATCGGCCAGTTTCTTTTTGGCCCGAAGCATCACTTTTTGCTGCAATAGACTTATCCTGTCCCGTTTGCCCTTCACAGATACCGAAACCTTTATGGAATCGGGCGGCGAAACATCTTTTTGCACAGAATCGGCAACAGTGGCAACATCATCTTTATCTTTTTGCGGCTGCTGTTCCTGACAGGCAGAAACAATAAACAGCACCACTCCTATTAGAAAAAACAATCGGTAATTCATGGTATTTTTTTTATTCTTACAAGATACGCATATTTGTTAAATCTTAATTCTACTTTGACACATTTAAAGAAATTGCCAAAATCAACCCGATTTGCCCTTGACCCTAAAGGGAACGGGTTGATT
>CAYPSX010000221.1:0-6610 GCA_964413185.1 uncultured Bacteroidales bacterium | reverse complement strand
TCGGAGTTTGTCGGGATGCCGAGATTTGAACTCGGGGCCCCTCGCCCCCCAGACGAGTACTCTAACCGGACTGAGCTACATCCCGATGTTTTTCGTTTTCAATTTCGAGTGTACTCTAATCCCGAAAAAACAGAAATCTTTGATTTCGTCTTTTTTCGAGGACTCTCGATAAACTTGTTCTGCTTTTTGCAAGTGACCGGGATTTTACTTTAATCCCTGATTGCTTAAAGCGGTTGCAAATATAATGGAATTATTTTCTCACGACAAAAAAACAAAAATATTTTTGTATGCCAATTTTACATTTTGATGACAGGTAAAAACTAAAATATCTAGATAACTCAATATTTAATGTCATTTTGACAATTATGTTAACTTTGTACGACAATTGCTAAGAAATTATCAAAAACTAAAAAATATTATGGCACTATTTAAATCACTCGACAATTTGAAAGATAAAGACGAGACGAATAAGTCGGGCTGGCCCGAAGGCGAAGCCGAAAAAGTTAAATGTTTAATTATTGGCTCAGGCCCGGCCGGATATACAGCTGCCATTTATGCAGCTCGCGCTAATCTTAAACCAATAATGTACCAGGGTTTGGAGCCTGGCGGACAGTTAACCACAACAACTGAGGTTGAAAATTTCCCCGGTTATCCATCAGGCATAACCGGTCCCGAAATGATGGAAGACTTGAAAAAACAGGCAGAACGTTTCGGTACAGATGTCCGTTGGGGCGAAGCCACCAAAGCAGACCTTTCAAAGAGACCCTTCAAAGTAGCAGTAGACAATAAAAAAATCCTTGAAGCAGAAACCCTGATTATTGCAACAGGAGCTACTGCCAAATACCTTGGCCTTGAATCTGAAGAAAAATACAAAGGTTCAGGAGTTTCCGCCTGCGCAACCTGTGACGGTTTTTTCTACAAAGATAAAGTAGTTGGCGTTGTTGGTGGCGGAGACACGGCTGCCGAAGAAGCGACTTACCTTGCCGGACTTGCAAAGAAAGTTTACCTAATTGTCAGAAAAGACTACATGCGCGCCTCAATAGCTATGCAAAGACGCGTAGACAATACTAAAAACATTGAACTCCTCTACGAACACAACACGAAAGAACTTTATGGCGATGGCGTAGTAGAAGGTGCTAAATTGATTTACAGAAAGGGACAGCCTGATGAAAAAGAAATCGACATTAAAATTGACGGCTTTTTCCTTGCTATTGGGCACACGCCAAACAGCAAAATATTTGCTGAATACCTCACAACAGATAAAGAAGGTTATATTATTACTGATGCAGGATCAACCAAAACAAACATTCCCGGTGTCTTTGCAGCTGGTGATGTTCAAGATAAAATTTATCGACAGGCGGTTACAGCAGCCGGATCTGGTTGCCAGGCAGCACTCGATGCTGAACGTTTCCTAGGGGAACAGGAGTAAGAAATATTTCGAGAAAGGCTGGTGCAATCTTGTAGCTGCCTTTTTTTTGCGTCTGTAGCTATTGAATATTGCAAATCCAGTATTCGAGCAGGTGAAAAATGCAACACCCTGAAAAAACAAACCTTGCACCTGGGAAGTGCAAGGTATGTTATCAGGGTCGCAAAAGGTATCAGGTGGGAATTTTATCAAATATTTTTTCTATTTTTTGTTTATAAATTTCCGGATAATTATTGGCTATCCACTGCATCAACTCACAAATTTCATCTTCATTTAACCACTGCCTCGACTTGTAAACTTCTTTTAAAAACAGTGCCTGTTCCCGGTAAAGTGCTTTCAGTATATTCTTTTGATGTTCAAGCATAATTAACTTGTTTTAACAAATATACAGCTTAAAGGGTGCCCAATGCCAGCGTATTTTTACCTGATTAAAAGAATTGTACGATTCAGAAAACAACATTACATAACAACCACATCTTCAATATGTTTAATGAATTTGAAAGGTAAAAAAACAAATTTGCAACAGGTATTTTTTCCCCGTAATAATCATACATTTAATAATGAAAAACAAATACTTTGAATGCTTATGTGGTTGCCTCGAATATCTTTTATAAATTAGCGGAAATTTTTGCTTTATGTTCGACTTTTCACAAGTATCACTGAAAAATATTATAATTCACAAGGTGGGATCAAACCAGGAAGAAAACTCTCTGGAGATTTCGGAAGCGGTTTTGCCGCAACTATCGGAAGAAATTGAGCAACTCCTGGTCGATTTTTTCTTACGGCCTTTTAAACCCGATGCCTATTATCATTTTGCCCAGGAAAGTGGATTGGAGTTTCATGAAATGTTTCAGCATGCAAAAACTATTTTTAATGAAAACAACACATTCAAAGATCATTCGCAACATATAGCAAGGCATTTGCACTCGGTTTCATTACATCCGAACATTAAAACCGGCGAGCTTTACATCGTACATTTTGCAGGTTGTGTGGTCGATGATGAAATAACAGAGGCTATAGGCATATTCAAAAGTGAAAATAAAGACACTTTCCTGAAAGTTGTTCAACAAAACAATCATTACGGTGTTGATATGCAGAAAGGTATCAACATAAAAAAACTCGACAAAGGTTGCCTTATTTTTAATACGGAAGAAGAAGACGGATACAAAATCAGCATTGTAGACAAAACAAATAAGTCGCATGAGGCGATGTACTGGACCAACGAATTTTTAAAAGTTGATTTTCGCGAAGATGATTTTTACGATACAAAAAACTATATTGACCTCTGTAAAGCATTCAGCGATGGTGTTTTGACGGAAGAAAACAATTTCAACACGCCGGATCAGCTCAATTTCATGAAGCGGTCGCAGGAGTTCTTTGAAAACCACGATAAATTTGACGAACAAAATTTTGAAGATTCCGTAATACATCAACCTGAAATAATTGAGGCATTCAACGACTTCAAAGATGAATTTAAAGAACAATACGAAACTGAGCCCAACCCGAATTTTGGCATTTCTAAACCAGCCTTGAAAAAGCAGAAGAAATACTTCAGGCCGGTGATAAAACTCGATAAAGATTTTCATTTGTATGTGCATGGGAACCCTGAAAAAATGGAAAAAGGATATGATGAAGCACGACGGATGAATTATTATAAACTATATTTTAACGAAGAAAACTAAAGATTAACATTATGGCAAGTATTAGAGAATTAAAAAAAGACATTCATTACATAACGAACGAACTCATTATTGAGTGTCTTGTTGCAGATGCAGTATATAAAGGAAAACACGAGAAAAAACTAACAGACCTGGCAACAAAACTGCTCGAAAAAAAGAAAGAGTTTATTCAAAGAATCAACGATTACAGACGAAAAAAAGACGAAGTAAAAGCTTCAGAGTATTTTAAAAGCATTCAAAACGATCTTCGTGAGCTTGTTAAAGAAATACTCAACGAGGTAAACAAACTCGCAGAATAGTGTCTGTTGGTTGCATTTTTGCAACCGGGAATAATATTTGCAAACAGTAGAAAAAATTATTCAATGATTAAGATAACCTTACCAGACAATAGTGTAAAAGATTATGAACCAGGTATAACAGGCCTGGAAATCGCAAAAGATATCAGTCCGCGACTGGCAAAAGAAGTACTTTCCATAACCGTAAACGACCAACTTTGGGACTTAACACGACCAATTAACGAAGATGCAAACATCAAGTTGCACAAATGGGAAGACGATGAAGGCAAGCACGCCTTCTGGCACTCATCTGCCCACCTGCTTGCAGAAGCTGTTGAAGCACTTTACCCGGGCGTTAAATTCGGCATTGGGCCTACTATTGAACAAGGCTTTTATTATGATGTAGACCTGGGCGACAAACAAATTACAGATGCTGATTTTAAGAAAATTGAGGACAAAATGCTGGAGCTTGCGCGGCAAAAACAAACATTCGACAGAAGCGAAGTTTCAAAAAGTGAAGCGCTTAATTTTTACGAAAAGAAAGGTGATGAATATAAAGTAGAATTGATTGGTGAACTGGAAGATGGTACCATAACGTTTTACAAACTGGGAAACTTTACTGATTTGTGCCGTGGCCCTCACCTGCCCGACACATCGCCCATAAAAGCGATAAAAATCACCAGTGTGGCCGGCGCGTACTGGCGCGGCGATGAAAAACGCAAACAGCTCACACGTCTTTACGGCATTACCTTCCCAAAGAAAAAACTCCTTGACGAGTACCTGGAGATGCTGGAAGAAGCCAAAAAACGCGATCATCGTAAACTGGGAAAAGAACTGGAATTATTCGCATTTTCGCAACGCGTGGGACAGGGATTGCCTTTATGGCTGCCCAAAGGAGCCCAGTTGCGCGAAAGATTGGAAACGTTTCTCAAAAAAGTACAGCGCGAGTATGGCTATGAACAAGTAATTTCTCCGCATATCGGGCAAAAAGACCTGTATGTAACCTCTGGCCATTATGCCAAGTACGGAAAAGACTCTTTCCAGCCCATTCACACACCGGAAGAAGGCGAAGAGTACCTGCTGAAACCTATGAACTGTCCGCACCACTGCGAAATGTACAAAGTATCGCCAAAATCGTACAAAGACCTGCCCATTCGCATGGCCGAATTCGGTACCGTTTATCGCTACGAGCAGTCGGGCGAACTGCATGGTTTAACGCGCGTTCGCGGATTTACGCAAGACGATGCGCACATTTTCTGTCGCCCCGACCAGTTAAAAGAAGAGTTTATCAAAGTAATTGATATTATCCTTTACATCTTCAAAACACTTGATTTTGAAGATTTTGTAGCACAAGTTTCGTTGCGCGACAAACACGATCATTCCAAATACATTGGAAGTGATGAAAATTGGGAAAAAGCCGAACAAGCCATCATTGAAGCTGCCGACGAAAAAGGAATGAATTACGAAGTAGAATATAACGAAGCTGCTTTTTACGGACCCAAACTCGACTTTATGGTACGCGATGCCATTGGTAGAAAATGGCAACTTGGCACAATTCAGGTTGACTATAACTTGCCTGAACGTTTTGAGCTTGAGTACGTAGGCAGCGATGACCAGCGCCACCGCCCCATCATGATTCACCGTGCGCCATTTGGCTCCATGGAACGTTTTGTGGCTGTGCTCATTGAGCATACCGGAGGAAAATTCCCGCTTTGGCTAACACCTGAGCAGGCTGTAATTTTACCGATCAGTGAAAAATTCAACGATTACGCCAAAGAAGTGAAACAAAAACTTGCTGCACAGGAAGTACGCGTTACCGTTGATGAGCGTAACGAGAAAATTGGCCGTAAAATACGCGATAATGAGCTCAAACGAACTCCTTACCTGCTGATTGTCGGTGAGAAAGAGATGAACGAAGGCAAAGTAGCGCTACGCAAACAAGGCGAAGGCGACCAGGGACAAATGAAAATAGAGGAATTCGCCAACTTCATTCAGGATGAAGTTGCCAGAGAAACTTCGAAATAATAGTTATATTGACACAACAAAGAGGGTGTCTGATAAGTCTTTAGAAACTTCATTCGACCCGCCAACGGGTGGATGGAATATCTTCAAAACTTATTAGATACCCTCTTTTTTTGTTTACGAACTATTTTGCCTGTTTTGTACATTGCATTATCCTATATGTAAAGATATTTTTTCTAAAATTAATGTAAAGAAATGCTATTTTTTAGCTCAGTGACAAAACAATTCAAGAGAGAAGAATAATAATTCCTGTGCCCTTATTATTTGGCCGTTGTCCATTTACCATTTCTCATACTGGAAAACCAAAGCCCGGTAAAAACCAAAGCTCCGTTAATAATAAGCAATTCAAATCCAAATTGATAGCCATTAAACCAGCTTTCGGAATACTCATTCAGAAAAAAACAAATGATGGGAGAAATGATGGCGATAACGGGTATCCATTTCTCGCGAGGATTGAATTTTGTGAACAAACCAAAGGCAAACAGTCCAAGTAGCGGTCCATACGTGTAACCGGCCACTTTAAAAATGGCGCTTATCACACTATCATCTGAAATCATTTGAAAAATAATGATCACAACGGCCAATAGTGCAGAAATTGCAATATGAACCCGTCTCCGGGTTTTTAAGGCGACCTGTGAATTCAAATCTTCATGGTTATACCCCAAAATATCGACAGTAAATGTTGTAGTTAATGCAGTAAGTGCTGAATCGGCGCTTGAATAAGCCGCTGCAACCAGCCCGAGAACAAACATGATAGCCACGGCAATTGGCAAATTTCCGTGCGAAATAACCAGCGGAAAAATCTTATCGCCCTGCTCAGGAATAGCCAGGCCCAACGAACCGGCATAAGAATAAAGCATTACACCAAGCATTAAAAACATAATATTGACCGGCACAAATGCCACACCGTAGCTGATCATATTTTTTTGTGCATCTTTTAAATTACGGCAGCTCAGGTTTTTCTGCATCATATCCTGGTCAAGACCTGTCATTACAATCGTGATGAACATGCCGCTAAAGAACTGTTTTACAAAGTGGTTGGGACTGTTCCAATCGTTGAAAAAGAAAACACGGCTATACTCGGAATCGAACACAAAGTTCCACAAGCTTGCATCGGCCATTTTGTTGTAAATGATATAAATCGTTAAAATAGCCGACACAAACATAAATGTAGTTTGCAGCACATCGGTCCAAATAATGGTTTTAAT
>CAYPSX010000220.1:0-6623 GCA_964413185.1 uncultured Bacteroidales bacterium | reverse complement strand
ATGCAGATATACAACCAATAAATAAAAGTTTGCATTGGAAAAAGAAAAAAAGCGTAAATTTGGTGATTACAATGATTATTGAATTTTGATTAATACGTTGTTTATCAAAACATAAAAAAAATTTTTAATATGAGAAAAGTATCTTTACTATTATCCCTGTTAATATTATCAATTACTTTTATCCACGCACAAGATGATCAGGTTGTAGCTGAAGGTTATAGCAGGTGTGCCGTAACCGTTAAAATGTTAGATTATACCTATGGTAAATACCGTGGTAAGTTAAGGCGGGTGTTTACACACATGACTGTGCCAGATAAGTTTGATGACAATAATTTAACTGGTAAGATCATTGAAACACCATTGAAAGAAGGAGCCAGCAATAAATCAAAAATTGCTGCCATTAAAACTCAACTCGAAACAGAAAGAGCCGGAAACGAAATTATTGCAAAATGGTACAACCGCCAGCCCGATGGTACCATGAATATGGATGTCATTCACGAACGTGGCCTCTACAATGCAGTTGATGCCGATGTAAAAAAAGCAAAGGCCTCCAAACGGGGCAAAGCAATGCTCATGGATATGGGGCTTAAACTACTCGATAAAACATATATCGTTGTTGTTGACTATGCGAAAATTAGAAATGCTAAAGAATTAAAAATTAAAGATCAACACGGATGGAAAACCCCATTAAATGTGTTTTTATTTCGGGTTAAATACAACAGCGATATACAAGCCACCTTGTTCGACGAAATGTGGGTGTATGAAGATGATGACCCCGCTACCGCAAGAGCTAAAAAGGAAAAGTTCGACAATTATGTTTTTGAACTGGAATATGTTATGGTGCAAAGTAATCCGGTAGACTTAAGCAGGTTGCAATACGATTCCGATACGCAAATCGGTAAGTTTTTGCCGCAAAAATCAGATGATGAGCTATTTAAAGAATTGGTTGCCAAAGGTCACCAAAGAGCATTCTTTTTATTGGAAAAACACCACGAAGATTTTCGTGTAAAAACACCACTCTACGACAAGCGACCTTTACGTGCAAAAATTGGCAAAAAAGAAGGAGTAAAAGTTGACCAGCGTTACTTTGTGTATGAGTATGAATACAACGAAAAAACAAAAGAATCAGAACCCAACAGAAAAGGTGTAATTCGCGCCCGCCGCGTAGTCGACAACCGGGAAGTAGCAACAGGCGAAACCCCAACATCTAAATTTTATCAAATTAGCGGCGGCGGTCTGCAAAAAGGAATGACCATGCAACAGCGCTCCGATTGGGGAATATCATTGCAAGGCCGCGCTTCATTTGGCCTTGGTGGTGGCATTGGTGGCGGCTCGGCCAGGCTTGCGTACAATACGGCCAAAATTGTCGGAATTCCGCAACTTAA
Organism: uncultured Bacteroidales bacterium; assembly: GCA_964413185.1. Classification (GTDB taxonomy): domain Bacteria; phylum Bacteroidota; class Bacteroidia; order Bacteroidales; family Salinivirgaceae; genus Salinivirga. Next base: position 5,238 of record CAYPSX010000220.1, on the reverse strand, counting down.
GCTGTTTGGGTACGCGGGGTATGATATCAAATCGTATACAAATGCCTTTTATTGGGACGGTGGTAAGGAAACCTTTTCATTCCTCCGGTACGGAGTCGGTATCTCAAAAGGCTTCTATTTTGCCCGCATGTTCAGCCTCGAACCAAGCGCAGGCCTAACCTGGGAGTCAGCAAATGCTTCTAATGTTACTTTTGGAGACTTTGGCTACGAGGGAAGTTACCTGCCCAAAGATATAGGTGCGGATGATAAATTAGCCCTGAATATGATAATGACTAATGTGGGGGCAGATTTGGGTATTCAGCCACTCTATTGGTTGAAAATATTTGCCGGCGTTCAATATTACGTGCCCTTAGGCGATCCGTATGTTATAGATGATGATGAAGCCACAGACCTGTATTTTTGGGACGATGATAATAATCAATATATTGTGTCAGATTATACCGATTTGTTTAAAGGCCGCGAGGGACTGTCCATTTCAGCAGGGTTGCAAATAGAGTTCTAGTACAAACAAAAAACAGTTGCTATGGAAAAATTAATCACCAAAATTTTAATAGCCTTTCTTGCAGTAATGATCATTACACCGCTCATTGCTCAGGATGAGAGCGACGAGCCGGAAACTGCCTATCGTAGAAGTTCCTTGTATCCATTATTGCTGGAGTCGAAACCCGTTTTCAGTGATCAATCGGAAGCAGAGCTTAATGAAATAGTTATGAGAGCTTATGGTCAGGCACCATTTCCCGATAAATATAACGATCACAGGCTACCGGAAGTAAGTTTTCGCTTTGCTGATTACTCTGATTTAACCGCAGCTGAGCTTGAAAAAGATCAAGAAGACGGAGATAAAAATGATAAGAAGAGCCGTAAAAAAGATTTAAAATATCTTGAAGCCATCAATAAATACATTGAAGATAATAATGTTGCCCGCAATATGGTCGCTAAATGGTTCAACCGAAAAGAAGACGGTTCCTTCGATATGAGCCAGATTCATACGCGTGGCGCATACAATGCCAGTGCAATGGAGGTTCAGCTGGCAAGCGGCTCAATAAGAGGTATGGCTGCTATAAAAGATGCCGGAATAGAGCTGCTTCAAAATACATTTTTCGTAGTCAATAGAATGAAATTTGTTAAAAATGAACCGATTGCAAGAGCCACACGTGATATTGCAATCGCAGTGGCCAGAAATACAATAGATAATTTTGTAGCCCAAAAAGCGGCAATTAAAGCTGCTGAAATTGCCTATAATGCATCAAAAGACGGTTATTCTGTCTGGAATGTTGCATATCTATACCAATTAGAATGGAACGACGATATTGCCAATCAATTTTATATAGATATGTGGATGGATTCCACTTCCATAGACCCGGCACGTAAAGCTTTATTCGATGAAACAGATATTTTTAAACTAAACTATATCGGCTATCAAAAAGCCAAATCTTTAGTATTGATAGGGGTTGGCAGAAAACCGGAAGATATTCTCAAAGTGGCCACAATTCGAAATATTGATCGAGTCTATGTGAAACTCCAAAAAGAATACGATGTCTTTAAAACCAAAACACCAATTATTTCAACCGACCCGATAATTGCAAAAGTTGGTCTGAAAGAGGGTATCGAAGGAGGCGATAAATTTGAAGTGCTGGAAATGGTACTCGATGAAAAATCAGGACTGACACGTTACGATAAAGTGGGAACAGTAAAAGCTAAGAAAAACGATATATGGGATAATCGATACGAACTAAGCACAGAAGATGCTGAAACCAAAACAGATACCGAAGAGCTTAAAGGAACCGTTTTTAAAGGCGGTGGACGAAAAATAATGGCAGGTATGCTTTTACGACAGGTTAAATAAGAAAAATCAACTTAATCTAAACTTAATTATTAGTTAATAATAAACCGATTTTTTCAAAAAGCATTTGAAAAATCAACAATAAAAACTAAAGCAAATGAAAAAGTTAGTACAAATTTTAGCAATAGCAGTAATGGCCTATGCATTTATGGGGTGTTCTGCTAAAAAAGAAATGGAAGCTACCTATAGTAGCGAGCATAATATTGAGGCTGATATTGTCAGTGTCGGAACAGACGGAACCAAAATGATTAAAGCCTGGGGCTTTGGAAAAAATCCCGAACTTGCCTTGATCCATGCAAAACGCAACGCAGTAAAAGCCGCAGTTTTTCACGGCTTTGCAGCAGGTGGCGGATCAGCAAAAGTTGGTCCTATCGTGAAAGACGAAAGCGCTAAAACAAAGCATAAAGAATTTTTCGATGAATTCTTTAAAACCGGAGGAAAATACCTTCAGTATGTTAACTCAAAAAATGTTGGGATGCCATCCGGTAAAGACCGTCTTAAAATGAAAAAAGGCTACAAAGTAGCAGCAACTGTTTCAATAGAATTCAGCGACTTACGCAAATACCTCGAAGACCAGGGTGTTGCCAGACGTTTGGATGCCGGATTTTAGTTTAACCACAATTAACTGTAAAAAAGAGTTATTATGAAAAATATTGTATTTAGTATTTTAGCCTTGATGCTGGCGTCCTCAATGTTCGCCCAGCCGGCAAAAAAACCAATTCTTATGGTAGTGCCCTCAGACCAATACTGTATTTCAAGAGGGTATACCATGGAGTTTGAAAACCAGGGACAAAAGAAAATATTGCCCGATTACAAAGCCGCACTTCAAAATGATTCGGACTTACGTTTGGTCATCTCTAAAATGAGTGGAATTATGGCCGATCGCGGTTTTCCCCTCAGAGACCTTGAGCAACAACTCAAAAAGCTCGAAAACGAACGTGCACAAAAAAACATGACCATCAGTAGTTCCACAGGAATGGGATTGATGGAAACCCCAATGGACATGTTGCTGCGTACAGCCAAAGCCGATATCGTTCTCGATTTGGGTTTTGAAATCAAACGACGCGGGCCCCAATACTACATTACTTACATTTTAAATGGTTACGATGCATACAGCTCCAAAAATATCGCTACTTCATCAGGAGCCGGTGAACCTTCAAGTGCTGCAACACCAGACAAGCTGCTCGAAGAAGCCGTTTTGGCACACATGGACGAATTCAACGACCGCCTAATGAACCACTTCAAAGATATGTTTGAAAAAGGCCGTGAAGTAACCATTCAGATACTGGTCAATGAAGCCGCCATGGATAACCTGGAAACAGAATACGAATGGAAAGGCCGCACAGGCGAACTCAGAAGAATTATCAATGCCTGGTTTCAGCTCAATACAGTCGAAGGACGGTTTTCAACGGGTATGAGTACCGAAACTACCTTAATTATGGAGCAGGTGCGCATTCCATTAACAGCAAAAGACGACTGGACAGGCCAGGAGGTTGCACTCGATACCGAAGGATTTGCTCAACAATTAAGAGGATTCCTGAAAGATGAAATAGGCTTGAATGAAACAATAAAAATAGCTCCCAAAGGACTGGGCGAAGCCTGGTTAATTATTGGTGGTAAATAAAAAAACAGTTTTATGAGACAAATAGTAACCATAATGACCTTACTGGCTGTGCTTTTTAGCTCAGTTACACAGGCACAGAACAACGAAGGAAAGGCTGATGATGAGGCACGCATTGCAATTACTCCCAAAGTAGTAAGCACCAATGTGCCCGCGCAAGCCCAAAATATGCTTAAACGCAAAATGACCCAACTCCTTTCACTAAATAATGTGGCAGGAGATAGCGATGTTGCCTTTTTTGTAATGGAAGGAAATGTTGACGTCCTTTCACAGGAAACCACAGCTACGGCGCCCCCAATGATATCCCTGCAATTACAAGTATCACTCAAAATTAAGGATAAAAATAGCGGTAAAGTGTTTAGCGAAGTTTCTACCGAAGTAAAAGGCGTAGGGACAAATGAAACAAAAGCCTATATCACGGCACTACGCTATGTCAATATTCGATCGGCACAGTTCAGAGCTTTTGTAGATAAAGGTAAAGAAAGAATACTCCAGTTTTACAACTCCGAATGCGACATCGTGCTCAGCAGGGCAGAAGCGCTCAAGAAGCAAGGCAATAACGCCGAAGCAATTAAAGTGCTTAAATCTGTTCCCGAAGTAAGCAAAGAATGCTACGACAAATGCATGAAAATGCTCGCCGAAATTGAACCGGCCGCGGATGAACCCGCTCAAACGTACAATCCATCGGATACTCAGCCCGGTTCAGATAGCCCCTCCGGCGGAGGACAAGAAGTTACCGGCGGAACAGAAGTGGAGATCGACAATAATATTTTCCTGGTTTACAAGAGTATGAAAACTTTTGGCAATAAGCTTGTTTTATACTTCAAACTTGAAAACCGCGGGGAAAAAGACTATGAGCTTAAAGATTATGCAAGAGATACCCGTATAATTGCCGAAGGCGGAAAAGAAGAAAGTGTTATTGAAACTGAAGTAGCAGGCAAAACCGCTGCTGTTTCCCGGGCAACATTGCTTCCGGGTGTGCCGGTCGATATGGAATTTCAATTCAATAAAGTCGATAAGGTAATGATGTTCGAATATCCCTTCAAAGACAGCAAGTTTCGGATTCGCAATTTTTCCGGAGCATCCTCTGGAAACCAGGGCGGAGGAAGCCAAGGTGGTGGAAGTCAGATAACCGGAGCTATTGACTATGCCAACATAGGGGCTTACGAAGGTGCTAACATGGTGTTTAATAAAGTTACTAAATGGGGTAAGTTCAAGCTCCCGGTCGATAAGTTTGGGAACTTCAGTTTTGACAGTCCAAAAGAAGTCCAGGGAAAAGTAATCCGTTATCAATTTAAAACATCGCCGGAGAACAATCCTGAATACCTGATGATGAAATCAAAACCCAACTTTACCGGAAAAGGATTCTCATTAGTAGTAGATCGCGACAACGACAATTTAAACTCGAGGAGGTTTCGCGATGGTTATATGAAAAAACTTGACAATGAGCGCTTTGGTATAAAGTATCATGTAGACCCCTGGGATAAAAACAATGCCTATATGCTGTTCAAAGGAACCAGCAGTGGCAAAACAATCTACATTTCAGTTTACTTTATGGCAGATAAAGAACACACAATAATTACTCAGGATGTTATAGAGGTTAATTAAAAATACTTTTCTCGTAATAAATAAAGGCCGGGCAGATCAAAATCTGTCCGGCCTTTTTTTGTACGCATCATAATTGTGACAATCACAACTTCCTGTTTTGAGCAATGCATTACCTATAATTGATTATTCTTTTTTTGCTTCAGGTCAAAAAAAGAATCAAAAAAAC
>CAYPSX010000219.1:0-6677 GCA_964413185.1 uncultured Bacteroidales bacterium | reverse complement strand
CTTCACCCATTGAATAAGGCAAAGGAACTAAATATTGGCCGGATTTTTTTTGAATTGCGTCTCGATAAAACATCGAATCGGATCGCACTGCAATACCCTCATTAAGGATAGCTTGCTTGCCGTCATTGAAGCCGGGTGCAAAAACCGTTAATTCCAGCTTTGGGGTTTTACTGTCTTTTCGAATCAGGCTTGACGAATAACTGTATGAAATTGCATGTTTTTCAATTAGCATTTTATTTGTATTCTTTGCCAGAAGGGGGTCAAAAGGTATCTGATGCAATTTTCCGTAAGGGACTATTATCAGATTTTTTTTATTTTTTATGTGTTTGTAGATTGGATGTACAAGGTATTCCGATAGTTTTTTTGAGTTTTCTTTTAAAAGAGGAGAGTTGGTTTTTAAATGTCTGTAATATGATTTTAGTGTTTTGTGAAAATCAGCATCTATTATTTGAGCATGAAAATGGATGTCGTTTTGGTCTACAACGAAAATTGCTAATATGCTGTCGTTGAAAAAATAATCAACTATTGCTTCCTTTGGAGATAATGAGTTTTGCAGGGTGAAATCCTTGTTTGCAAAGTTGTTTAGTTGTTGATTATTTTTGTTTTTATATTTATTGAGCTGATTTTTATTAAGGAAAACATTCAAATATTCCTCCGCCAACTGCTCTTTCTGTTTTTTTAATTTCGCTTCATCTTTCGTATGTTTGATTTCATACTCAAGTCCTCTGATTCTATTCTGGGTTTTGTGAATTTGAGCGAAGATATGGTTCGCAGTATCAGCTTTATAAGTGTTGATTTTAGTTAAATCTGATTGGAGCAGAAATGCCTTCATTTTTGACAAACCTTTATATACCTTATTTATCAACTGCTGTTTGTCTATATTTGACTTGGCTAATTGTAAGCTTTGAATGTTGGTAACTAAGGCTCCTTCTAAAGTAATATATAAGTATTTGTTCAACTGGTTTTCTGTTAGGGTAGGGTCGTATGAGTGTTGTAATATATAATCATTCGTTAATAACCCAAAATTAATTGAAGCCTCCAGGTATTTTGTGTTATCAGTCTTTTCATACAGTTTTTTGAAAATGAGCGTTTTTTCCATTAAAACGTGCTTAGTTACTTCTTGACTTTTGCATTTTTCGAGCGGAGGTGTAGTAAAAATATCTTCATTGGCCTGCATGCTGTCAGTTGTATAAAATAATGCTTTGTGCAGATGTTTCACGGCTTGTAAATGTTTTTTCTGTTTTTTTGCCAACTTTGCCTGCATGCGATATACAGCATTTAGCCAATAATAATTTGGACTAACGCTTTCATAATTTTGCTTTGTTTTATCAAGATAAAAGTGTGCTGAATCGGGTTGATCCAAATAAATGTATATTTCTCCAAGAGCGAGAAAAACATGAGCCAGTGTTGGTGATTTTTCAGGGTAATAGTTTTTTAAAACTTTGTAACCTTTAAACAGATATTCTTTGGCACTGTTGTAATCTTCGGTAACCATGTAGCTCCATCCCAGTTGCGCGGCAGTCCATGCCGTTTCCGGGCTTTTGGAGTTTATCTCATTGTTCATGCGGTATATTTTTTCCCGATGCGTAACAGCTTTTTTTGGGTCAAAGCCTGCATATAGCGATGCAAATTGTTTTTCAAGCTCTATGATTTTGGCTTTTGAAGGTGATGGAGCCATATTGAAATGCTCCTTTGCTAATTCACTATAATATATACCCAGTTCATGTTGGTGGTTGTTGGCAAAATAAGCAGCAAGGTCGCTGTAGGTTAGGCCAATATTTTCATAATCATTTAATTTTTTATAATGTTTAATCGCCCTTTCCCCATAATATAGAGTTTTTGATTCGTATTTGCTTGTTGAGGGCAGGCTAATACATTCTCTTTCCATCATGGCCTGCATTTCAAGGTTGCCGGGGGTTTCCTCTAAAATTTTAATTGCCCTCTCAAGGAAAGAAAGCCCTTTACCATAATATGTCATCTCATTATAAATGATCGCTTTTAAATGTAAGCCCCTTGCATAAACTTTATTGATTGTGTCGGAAGGAAATATTTGTAGCAAACTATCAACCTTTGCTAAAGCCTGAGGTAGTTTTCGGTCGTTTCTCAGGTTGTTTACTTTTTCCAGTTCTTTAGAGAATTTCTGCAACTTTGTAGTGTCCTCAACGGTTGTGGAAGCGTACCCTGTTTGGGTAATTAAGGTTGCTAATGCAAATAAAACGATAAATAGAAAGCTTTTCATTGGTTGAATTTAGTTCGGTTTTAAAACTTATTTTAGGCTGTTATCATCTTTATACCAACTCGCATACATCGTGTAATTGTTGGCAATTTTTTCAATCATTTCCCGGGTCTGCTCCGGGTCTATATCCTTGACTTTTTTTGCAGGAACGCCTGCATAAATACTGTTGGGTTCAACTTTTGTTCCGGTCAATACCAGGGCATTTGCTGCAATTATGGTATTGCTTTCTATTACAGCATGATCAAGGACTGTAGCGCCCATGCCGATTAAAACATTGTCGTGTATTGTGGCTCCGTGAATAGTCACATTATGTCCCACAGAAACATTATTGCCAATATGAACCTGTGATTTCTGATACAGAGTGTGGAGTACAGAACCGTCTTGTATGTTGACTTTATTCCCAAGCCTGATGGCGTTTACATCGCCCCTTAACACAGTATTAAACCAAATAGTGCAATCATCACCCATTTGAACATCGCCAACAATAGTGGCGTTATCTGCAAAGAAACAGTTTTTTCCGTATTTAGGTGTAAATCCCCGAACTGATTTTATAAGTGCCATAATGGTTATGTTTTATGAAAGAGCAAAAATAGTTTTATTTAGTTTTGACATCAAAATATTTCTTAGATTAATTATAATTAATATAAATAGCATGAAAAAACATCAAACTTGTTAAAAACATGTGAAAATATGTTTGTCGAATTTTAAGATTGCCTTAACTTTGCTTTTAATTTATTAAATCAAAAAGTTATCAATCAACATCAAAGGATTCACCTCAAATGAGGAATATTACAAAGCCGAATCTGATTGCGTACAAAAAAATTAGTGGGTGCTGTGTGTTTTTTCGCACAGCATTTATAATACGCACCAGGTTGGCTTTTTGTTTTACAAATCAATAAGCTATGGCAACTACTAAAAAAAAGATTGAAAAAGAAGAAGTTGTAATTCGTTTTTCTGGCGACTCCGGAGACGGTATGCAGATGACGGGTACACAATTTTCAAACACTACGGCACTTTTGGGTAACGATGTTTCGACATTTCCCGATTACCCGGCTGAAATTAGGGCCCCTCAGGGAACAGTTGGAGGGGTTTCAGGTTTTCAGTTGCATTTTGGACATGCAAAAGTGCACACACCGGGCGATTACTGCGATGTACTCGTAGCTATGAACCCTGCTGCGCTAAAAGCTAACCAGAGATGGGTTAAAAAAGGCGGTACTATTATCGTAAACGTCGATAGTTTTACCGAAAAGAACCTTAAAAAGGCCGGTTTCGATGAAAATCCCTTGCCGGCATTTAAAAAAGGTGAATATAATGTTATTGAAGCTCCCATTCAGACTCTTGTTCACGAGGCAATTAAAGATTTAGGGCTTGATAACAAATCAATTGAAAGAACCAAGAATATGTTTGCTTTAGGTGTAACTTATTGGCTGTTTAACAGGCCTTTAAAGCACACCGAGATGTTTTTTGAAGAAAAATTTGCCAAAAAACCCGAAGTTATAGAAGCCAACATCCTTGCATTGCATGCGGGCTATAATTATGCCAATACAATTGAGGCGTTAAGCTCTCATTATGTAGTTAAAAAAGCTGAACTTGAAAAAGGTACGTACCGTAACATTAACGGTAATACGGCCACAGCCTGGGGTTTAATTGCCGCAGCTGAAAGGGCTAAATTGCCATTATTTTGTGGATCTTACCCCATTACTCCCGCTTCAGAAATCTTACAAGAGCTCTCTGCCCGTAAAGATTTAGGCGTGAGAACTTTTCAGGCTGAAGATGAAATTGGTGGAATTGCAACTGCTATTGGGGCAAGTTTTGCCGGGAACTTTGCTGTAACTACCACTTCCGGGCCTGGTTTGGCACTGAAAACAGAGGCAATCGGTTTGGCCGTTATTGCTGAGCTTCCACTTGTAATTGTTGATGTGCAGCGTGGCGGGCCATCTACCGGTTTGCCCACGAAAACAGAACAATCCGACCTGATGCAGGCCATATATGGCCGTCACGGTGAAAGTCCTGCGGTAGTTATTGCTGCCAGCAGCCCATCGAATTGTTTCCAGTACGCTTTTGAAGCAGGAAAAATAGCTCTTGAGCACATGGTTCCGGTAATTCTTTTGACTGATGGCTTTTTAGCTAATGGTACACAACCATGGAAAGTTGCAACCATGTCTGAATTGCCCGAAATTAAACCACCAATGGCCGATTGTGCTCCGGAAGATTATTTGCCTTACGACCGCGATCCCAAGACATTGGTTCGTACATGGGCAGTACCCGGTATGAAAGGTTTTGAACACCGCGTAGGAGGTCTGGAAAAAATGGATAAAACAGGAACAGTTTCGTACGTTCCCGAAAACCACGAACTGATGACAAAATATCGTCAGCAAAAAATTGAAGTTTTGGCTGATGAATTTCCATTGCCGGAAGTTGAAGGCGATGAGAAAGCCGATTTGTTAGTAATCGGATGGGGAGGTACTTACGGACATCTTCATACTGCAGTTACTGAGTTGCAGGCAGAAGGTAAAAGCATCAGCTTCATTCACTTTAACTATATTTATCCCTTACCAAAAGGTGTGAAAAGTGTTTTTGAACGCTACCAAAACCTACTTGTATGTGAAATAAATATGGGGCAGTTTGCCGATTATCTCAGTATTAAAGTTCCCGGATTCAAGTATAGAAAATACAACAAAATCCAGGGATTACCTTTTACAGTTGATGAATTAAAAAATGCATTTATTAAAATATTGGAGGAAAAGTAGCAATGGCTGAAGTACAAAAATTAACTCCGAAAGATTTCAAAAGCGATCAGGAAATACGCTGGTGCCCGGGTTGTGGCGACCATGCCATTCTGAATGCAGTACAAAAAACAATGGCCAATCTTGGTATTCCACGTGAGAAATTTGCAGTTGTATCAGGAATTGGATGTTCGTCTCGTTTCCCGTATTACATGGATACCTACGGTTTTCATGGTATTCATGGACGCGGCGCAGCTATTGCCAGCGGCCTTAAAGTTGCCAATCCGGATTTATCTGTTTGGCAAATAACAGGCGATGGCGATGCAATGGCAATTGGCGGGAACCATTTTATTCACTTAATTCGTCGCAATATTGATATCAACTTATTGTTATTCAACAATGAGATTTATGGCCTTACAAAAGGTCAATATTCGCCAACATCGCAATTGGGAGCTAAATCTAAAACATCGCCATTTGGAACCGTTGAAAATCCATTTCATCCGGGCGAGCTTGTAATTGGTGCCCAGGGGCATTTCTTTGCCCGTGGTGTTGATAACCAGGTAAAACAATTAGTAGATATTTTTGAGCAATCTGCCCGCTTCAAAGGGGCTTCAATTGTTGAAGTTCTCCAAAACTGTGTGATTTTTAACGATGGTATCCATGAAGATGTAGTTGGTCGCGATGTGCGCGATGAGCGCATGATCCACCTTAAGCATGGTGAAAAAATGATCTTTGGGAAAAACAAAGATAAAGGCCTTGTGCGCGATGGTCTGAAACTAAAAGTTGTAACCATCGACAAAGATGGCTATACGCTCGAAGACATCCTCACGCATGATGCACATGAACCGAATCCCGGAATGCACCTGATGCTGGCCAATATGCGTTATCCTGATTTTCCTGTTGCCACAGGAGTAATCAGAGCTGTACCTTCTGCAACTTATGAAGAAAGGCTTGAGCAACAAATGAAAGATGTGCAAAAGCAAACGAAAATAAAAAATATGGACGACCTGATGCGCTCCGGCGACACGTGGGAAGTTTAATATTTTACATACCGAAAGAAGGGCTGTGCTAGACAGCCCTTTTTTTGTTCGGTATTTTAGAAACAACAACCCTTCCTTTTGCCTCAATTTTAATATATTTTTCAGGTTTCAAATTGAGGATATTATAATTTTGATTCTGAATTTGGGTTTAATTTATTAATTTTAACCTTTAAAATTGAAATGTTATGATTAGATTAAAACCAGGAGATAAGGCACCTGAATTTAAGGCCAGGAATCAGGATAATAAAGAGATATCACTTGATGATTTCAGAGGAAAAAAACTGATTCTCTATTTTTATCCGAAAGATAATACACCCGGATGCACTGCCGAAGCCTGCAATTTGAATGATAACTACAGTGAATTAACAGATAAAGGGTTCGAGGTTGTAGGTGTTAGCCCGGACGGCTTTGAGTCTCACCAGAAATTTATAGCTAAGTATAATTTATCATTCAACCTAATTGCTGATCCCGAAAAAGAAATTATCAATAAATATGGAGTTTGGGGAGAGAAAAATATGTACGGCAAAAAGTCAATGGGGTTGTTACGAACCACATTTATTATTGATGAAGATGGTAAAATAATGCATATTTTCAAACAAGTAAAAACGAAAGATCATACCAAACAAATATTGGAAAAAACAAATTAAAATGGCTAAAGGACAAAACGAAACAGAC
>CAYPSX010000218.1:0-6753 GCA_964413185.1 uncultured Bacteroidales bacterium | reverse complement strand
AATGGATCAGGAGTTAAGAGAAAAAATACTCAAAATTTAAACGCGATTGCCCTGAAATTTGGCTTTCTGGATATTAATGTCTTATTTTGGCTCATTATAATTTAATTTATGTTTTATTTCGGATTTTTATCATCATATATTCCCTATTTGCTGATTTTTCTGGCATCTTTTGGATATTTGGGGTTCAACTATATCCAAAAAACCAATGTTTTTGGCAATGATGATACCCAAATTAAAGATAAACACGAAATAATTGCTGTTCAGGAAATTCATGAAGATACTCCGGCAGACTTCATTCCCGCATTTCACAAAATTTACAATAAAAAAAGTATTCGCTTCTCGTTGAATGCCACGAAAAAGAAATTTGCCAAACGAATACTTTTTCTGAAAATACCGGAAGAAAGACCAACATTTTCATGGTCCCTTCCACCTCCACGTACTGCATAATCATTCTATTCTTACATCAATTTAATTCGGCACAAAACCATGTGCTGATGTTATGCTATTCACTAAAAATACAAAATCGATGAGAATCATATTTATACTATTTGCTATCGTAATTTTCCCAATGTTTTCTAAAGCGCAAATTATTGCTATAGATGAAGATACAACAAAAGTTCCGGAAATTGAACTTGGGGAAATCATCATTAGCGGATCAAAAAACGAGATGAAACTGAAACAATTACCAACATCGGTTTCACTCATGACCCAAACCACAATACAAGACGATAACATCCAGAGTCTTACAGACGTCACCTCCATTGCACCCAACCTTTTTATGCCCGATTATGGTTCAAAACTAACTTCACCGGTCTATATTCGTGGCATTGGTTCAAGAATAAACTCGCCAGGTGTTGGTTTGTATGTTGATAATGTGCCCTATTTTGAAAAGGCATCGTTCAATTTCGACTTTTTCGACATTGAGCGCATTGAAGTACTGCGTGGGCCACAGGGAACGCTTTATGGCAGAAATACAATTGGTGGCGTTATCAACATAAAAACGTTGTCTCCGATGGATTTCCAGGGAATTAAAGCAAAAGTGGGCATAGGCTCTTATGGGCAATATGAGGCCAATGCCGGTTATTACTTCAAAGGCAGCAACAAGTTTGCCACTTCGCTCACTGCACTTTACAAGCACAAAGACGGATTTTACACCAATGAATTTAACGGAAAGCAACTCGACAAATCCGATGTGTACAGTTTCAGGCACAAAGTAATTTGGAAGCCATTTAATAACTTTTCTGTAGAAAATATTGCTTCTTACGAGCACAGCGACGAAGGCGGATATCCGTATGCGGTTTATGACAGCACTGAAAACGAAGCGCTGCCCATTATGTACAACCAACCCAGCAGCTATTTGCGTAACATGTTTTCAGATGCGTTGGTGTTCAGGTACGATGCTGAAAAATTCGAGATAAAACTCGTCAGCTCTTACCAAATGCTTGACGATGAACAAAGTATTGATCAGGATTTTACTGCTGATTCAACTTACTTTGTCATCCAGGATCAAACTCAACACATGCAAGCCAATGAGCTTATTGTGCGATCGAAAAACAACGAATTTTACAACTGGTTGTTTGGCGCTTTCAATTTCACCCAGCAATTCGATAAAACAGTGGATGTGGATATTTATTCACAAAATATGGTTGCACATAAAGCTTATAATCACAACATTATGGGAAATGCAATTTTCCACCAGTCTGAATTTACTTTTGGCAATTTGTCTGTCATTGGAGGCCTCAGATTAAATTTCGAAACCGACAAACAAGATTACACATACGATGTAGAAGTTGGTGGTAATACTATGCCGATGGATGATACCACAGCAACATCTGATTTTTTTGAAATTTTACCGAAATTTGCAGTAAACTACCGTTTCAATGGCACAAACTTCTACACATCAATATCACGCGGACACAAAACCGGCGGTTTCAACTCCAGTTTCGATGCAGACCATCCGGAGCACATGACATTCGATTCGGAATATAGTATGAACTACGAGATTGGTGTAAAAACCAGCCTGATGAACAAGCAGTTATATGCCGATTTGGCTTTGTATTACATCGATTGGGACAACCAGCAAATTTACGAAAGCAATCCCAGCGGACGTGGCAGCCATCTCACGAATGCCGGCCAGTCGGTTAGTAAAGGTGTGGAGCTTACACTGAAAACCATTCCGTTTTGCGGCTACGTTACAACGCTTACTTACGGATATACTCACGCTCCATTTGCAGAATATGTGGTTAATGATTCTGTAAACTACAACGGTAATTTTCTCCCGTATGCACCGCGCCACACCATTTCGGCCCGGTTAAGCAAAACGTACGAACTGCACAATTCAAATTTGCTCGACAAAATGCGCATTAGTCTTTTGTACACAGCTGCCGGAAAAATATTCTGGAACGAGGAAAATACCATGAGCCAGAAGTTTTATAATTTGTTTTCAACCAAAATATCTTTCATAAAAGATGATTTTGCACTTAACTTCTGGCAAAAAAATCTCACAGAAACTCAATACCATACATTTGCATTCGATGCAATGGGAAGAGAATATGTGCAACCGGGTAAACCATCGCACTATGGCGTGAGTTTATCATATAATTTCTAAATTTACAGCAAAATATACGCTCAATAACGTCATAGCAGTCAATTGCGACTGCTATGACGCTTATTTTTAAGCTCTTAAGAAGAATGAAGAATCAAAATTGGCATAAATTCCCACTCCTTTTTAGTCTTTACATAGCGCAGTCGATTCCCATGAGTTTTTTCTCAACAGTGGTACCTGTTATTATGCGGCAGGAAAACTATTCTTTGGAATCGATTGGGATGCTTCAGTTGGTAAAATTACCGTGGATTCTAAAATTTTTGTGGGCACCCATTGTCGACAGTAAAACCCACAACAGCAGGCAACTCAGACAATGGATAATTGTTTCGGAGGTGTTTTATGCCATCATCATTTTTGGTATTGGCTGGCTCAATTTACAAACCTCATTCAGCTTAATTGTTGTGCTGATGGTGGTTGCTTTTACCGCTTCTGCTACGCAGGATATTGCCACAGATGCTTTTGCCATTCTCATTCTGAAAAAAAATGAACGCAGTTTAGGCAACAGTATCCAATCGGCCGGAAGCTTTGTGGGAAGCCTGATGGGAACAGGTGTTTTACTCATTGCTTATTACCACTTTGGTTGGCAAATTTTGCTCTGGCTGCTCGCTATTTTCGTTCTCATCGCCCTTATTCCCCTACCCTTTTATCAGCGCCGGAATCCCGTTGAAAAACCCGAAGTAAAACCCATCAGCAAGGAAGCTTTCATAGGTTTTTTTATGCGAAAAGGCATGGTGAAACGTGTATTTCTTTTAGTTTTTTACTATTCGGGAATTATTGGCACACTGGCCATGCTCAAGCCTTACATGGTCGATTTGGGATACTCGGTAAAAGAAATTGGTGTGATGTCGGGAATTTTCGGAACATCCGTAGCAGCCGGTTCCACAATTTTGGGCGGCCTGATTCAAAAAAAACTGGGCAGACACAGAGCCCTCGTAATATTTGCGTTCGTAAATTTGGCTTCAGCCTTATGGTTCGTTTTTATGTCGACGGGAACCCCGGACACAGCAGCACTTTACACAGGCATAGCCATGCTCTGGGGCGGATATGGACTTTCTACCGTTGTCATTTACACAACTTCAATGGACAATGTCAGGCCGGGTTATGAAGGAACAGATTTCACCATTCAAATTGTAATTACACATTTAAGCAGCCTTATTTTTGCTGTGTTCAGCGGTAAAATAGGCAGTTTACTTGGTTATACAGGGTTGTTTGGTCTGGAAACATTCTTTTGTTTAGTTGCCATTAGCATTGTTTTTGTTGTATCTAATAAAAATCAAAATTATGCAAGTATCTGATAGTTTGCTCAAAAAATATAATGTGCCTGTACCAAGGTACACAAGTTATCCGCCAGCCAACCATTTCAGCGATGAATTTGACGGCAAAAAATATAAAGGATTGTTGATAGAATCGAACATGCTACAACCGGAATTAATGTCGATTTATATTCACATACCTTTTTGTAATAAAATGTGTTTATACTGCGGTTGTAACTCCTGCAACATTGGCGATGGACATTTAGTTGAACCTTACATTCACGCCTTAAAAAAAGAGATAGCCATGGTTGGTGCTCATCTCGACAAACACCGTCAGGTGGCTCAGATTCATTATGGCGGAGGTACACCCAATGCCATTCCCGCAGAAATAATCAGGGAGATAAACGAGTATCTTTTCAATACATTTGAGTTTATCGACAAACCCGAAATAGCCATTGAAACGCATCCTGCGAATTTGGATGAAGATTACATTGACGAACTTAAAAAAGCTGGATTTAACCGATTCAGCATTGGTATTCAGGACTTTAATCGGGATGTTTTAAAGGCAGTAAACCGCGATCCTTCACGAATTCCGGTCAAAGATTTAATGCAAATAATTAAAAATGATGCGCCCGAAACCGCCATCAACCTCGATTTTATTTATGGACTGCCTCTGCAAACCGTTGCCGGGTTTATCGAAACCATGGATCAGGCGTTGGAGCTGCAGCCCGACAGACTTGTAACTTTCTCGTATGCGCATGTGCCGTGGATAAAAAAACAACAAAAAATTCTTGAAAACTACGGATTGCCATCGCCGGAAACTAAAATGGAAATGTTTCTGGCCGCGTACCACTTTCTGATTCATGGCGGATATCATGCCATAGGTCTGGATCACTATGTGCGTCCAAACGATGAGCTCTACATTGCGCAGCAAAACAATCAGTTACACAGAAATTTCCAGGGATACGCTACGCGCCGTACAACCGGACAGGTTTATGCTTTTGGGGCTTCTGCCATCAGCCAGACAGAATCGGGCTACGCACAAAACGAAAAAGATGTACAACCCTACATAGACAAAATTGAAAGTGGAAAGCTTGCCACCATCAAGGGCATGTATGTCTCTGAAGATCAAATAAAAATACGCGATATTATTACACACATTATGTGCAACCAGCACCTCGACTGGAACAATTTGGCCGAAAAATTAAACACTACGGCCGATGAGTTGAAAAAAATCACATCTCCAAATACAACAGAATTACAGAAATTTATAGATGACGGGCTTATCCATGAAAAAGCCAATGGATTTGAAATTTCAGAACTCGGATCGCTTTTTATCAGAAACATAGCCGCTGCATTTGACCCGGAATACAGGCAACAGAAAAATAAGTATTCAAAATCTGTATAAATCCAACACCAAAACACTCATTAAAAAGGAATTATGTCAGAAAACATTCAAACAGATATCACCATAATCGGGGCAGGAATAACCGGTCTCACATTAGCCTACCACCTGAAAAATGCCGGAGCAAACGTACGAATCGTTGAAAAAGCCGACCATATTGGCGGAGTAATTCAAACAAAAACAGAAAATGGGTTTATTTACGAAACCGGCCCCAATACTGGCGTACTTTCAAACCCCGAATTGGTAGAGCTATTTGAATATCTGGCAGATGTAAACCTTGAAACAGCCAACAAGGATTCTAAAAATCGTTGGATATTAAAAAACAACCGGTTTCATGCTATGCCCGCCGGACTAATTTCGGGAATAACCACACCACTTTTCAGTTTCTACGATAAATTCAGAATACTTGGCGAACCCTGGCGCAAACCCGGTACAAACCCCGATGAAACACTCGCCGACTTAGTAAAAAGGCGCATGGGAAAATCTTTTTTGAATTATGCAGTTGATCCGTTTATTTCAGGCATCTACGCGGGCAATCCAGAGAAATTAATTCCCAAATACGCACTGCCAAAACTTTATAACCTCGAACAAACGTACGGAAGTTTTATTCGCGGAGCCATGAAAAAAGCCAAAGAGCCCAAAACAGACCGCGACAAAAAAGCCACAAAGGAAGTTTTTTCGGCACAAAACGGACTCGAAAACCTCACAAATGCCATAGGTAAAGCCATTGGGATGGATTCTATACACACAAAATCGCAAGATACCCAAGTACAACCCACCGATCGTGGTTTTAAAACAACTTTTACAGATTCCGAAGGCACATCATACACAATAACATCGACACGAGTTGTTTCAACAGTTGCAGCGCCAAATTTGCAATCGCTGCTGCCCTTTGTAGATTCAGAAAAACTCAAACCGATAACCGACCTCGTTTATGCAAAAGTCGTTCAGGTAGTATTAGGCTTCGAAAACTGGACAGGCCGACGGCTAAACGCCTTTGGCGGACTTATCCCAAGCCGCGAAAAACGCAAAATACTCGGAATACTTTTCCCCTCTTCCATTTTTAAAAACCGGGCTCCTGATAATGGCGCTTTACTGTCGGTTTTCATTGGAGGCATGCGCCATCCGGAAGCTATTGATATGAGCGATGAAGAATTACTGGCGCTGGCAAAAGCAGAAGTTCAAGCCACGCTGCACGAAAAAAATAAACCGCATTTGCAAAAAGTATTTCGATATAAAAATGCCATTCCCCAGTACACAATTGATACACCAAAACGACTGGCAGCCATTGATGAAATTGAACAAAAATACCCCGGCCTAATCCTTGCCGGTAATATTCGCGATGGTATTGGCATGGCCGACCGCGTAAAACAAGCGGTTGATTTGAGTCAGAAGTTATCGGTATAAGTTTGTTCTCAAAACTAGAAACGATGAATAGCCCGGTCATTCATGGCCGGGTAAGTTTTTTCAATAAAAATCCCGTTAGGGAT
>CAYPSX010000217.1:0-6767 GCA_964413185.1 uncultured Bacteroidales bacterium | reverse complement strand
ACTAAAAGTCGAATACAATTTAATTCCATAATTTCTAATTTTTAAATGATTATTCGACAAAGCTATATTGGTTCAAAATCATAGTATTGTATAAATCGGTCATTGTTTTTTAAATCCAGTTTTTCAGGCGTCAATCCTGTGAATTGTTTAATTTCCCGAATATAATGTGATTGGTCGTAATAATGAAAATAATCAGATTTGTTGTTTTTTACATCTCGTAAACTCTTTTTAAATCGGATAATTTTTGAATAATCTTTAATGCCTATCCCTATCATATTGCTTACTAATCTATGCAGTTGCCTTGGACTCAATCCAATTGTTTGAGAAATTTTGTCAACTTTAATATTACCATCTGAATTTTCTATTAGTTCAAAACACTTTTTTAATCTCTCGTCCGACCTATTTGAAATTAGTTGTAAAAACTGCTTATCTAAATAATTAACAAGAAACTCAGGAAATCCATTTAGACTATCTATCAAGATTTGTTCACTTAAATCAAAATCCTTTAACGTAATATTCTGATAATCATCAAGTGCCTCTTTTATATTGAATTTGAACAAACCGCCAATTGATAATGGCTTAAAACGAATTCCAAATACTTCTGTATTCTCGGAATAGCTTATCGAAACTGATTTACTCCAAATTCCAGTCAAACGTGTATCCACAATCCTATTTTCCTTTATGACTACCAATAAATCAAAATATCCATCTGGCAATATATCGAATGGCTTTAAAGTATTAGTCCGAATACAAAAATACCAGTAAGATTTTATGTAATCCTTAACCTTAAATCAGGCTCAAATTCACGATATGTTATCTCATTTGCACTCATTTTTCAGCATTACACACAACACCTTTCTATTAACTATAACCCCGCAATCATTGCGCATATCCACCCATTTTTCGGAGATATGCGAACATTTGATGTTCGGATATCTGGTTTTCCATAAGCGTTTATAAACGACTATGGGGCTACTCTTCAAATCTAACAAAGATCGTTGAGGTTTGCAAGGGTTTGTTTTCCTTTCTCCATTATTCAATATCTGCAATGTTTTGAATGAGTTCCATAATTATTTCAGTAGCTTCCTCTTCTGAACCATAAGGTAAAGCACTTTCTATACCTTCTGTTAATCCTTCATTTTTCAATAGCCTGGAACATTCTTCTTTTAAATATGCTTTTACACTTTCATTTGCATTGGCTATATTTCCGAGTAGTTCCGAGCAATTATCCATAATGTAAATGATGTCTTCAAAATCATGGCTTTGTCGTAAATCAGAACCACCACGTCCTTTATGAGCTTCTATCTTAGCAGCTAAATAATATTCAGTAGGAAACACAAAAATTTCTGTTCCATCTGGAAGTGTTTTTGAAATCTTGTTTTCAATTCCTTCATCATACCACTTATTGCTAAATCCCAGTACATCAGAATCGGAAGGCATAACATCAACTAAAATACCCTGATAAACCCACCTGCAAATTGGAGCTCCTTTGGAGGTGTCATTTGCAAATCCTAAAGCTCTTAATTCATCTTCTAATTTTGCATGTGCAGTTTTTGAACGTAGTTCAATTACGCAATCAACGTCAAGCGTTGGTCTGATATCTGATAATTCAGGATTACTTGCGTACAATTCAGCAACAGCACCTCCTACAAATACCATTTCATCTTTTAATTTCCCCAAACCATTTGCTACTGTTTGCAGCATCAAAATATTTGTACTAGTGTCATGGCAAGTATGAAATGACGGGTAAGTTGAAGGAATTTTCATTTTTAGCAAGGCAAAAAATGTGCGCATAGCAGCGTTCTGTAAACATTTTTTAACGCAGATAAAAATGAAAAAATCAATACTTGGCCCGTCAGATTATGCTTGACTTGACACTAGGCATGCTTTAATCTTCTTTCAAGTTCTTCTTTTGCAATATTTATTTCTCTGACTTTTCCTACACGAATTGTGTCAACAATAACCAACAGTTCATAGAATAATTTGTCTTCTTGTACAATTTGTGGGATAGATTTAAAAAGAGGTTCAATGGCTTGTCCTCGATGAGTTCCTTTAGCACTTGACCAAACATAAATATCAGAACCGCTTGAAATATGGTCTTTAATTGGCGATGCAGAATGTGCAGTCGGAATTCCTTTTGCAATTGCTCCTGGTTGCGTAGGGAACACATATCGAAGACCATATATTAAAAATTCGATGAAGGAATTAATATTTACTTTTCGCTTTTTTGAATCAATCAAGCCCGCAATTTTGCATCTATTCAACACCTCTGATATTTCAGATGGACTGATTTTTAATGATTGAGCCAAATCGGAATTATACCAATCATCATGCTTTAAGGCTATGATTTTCAATAAAACTACAATATCTTGGGGACGCATCCCATTGTGCTTTTTCATACTCAATATTTTCAATTCGCGATTCGCGAATTACGAATAGTCAAATATATAAAATTAAACTGAGAATAGCTTTTTTGAATACAATTCAATTGCTGTCAATTTTCCGTATCCTGCATTTTCTTTATAAACACAGCCTGTGTCAATGTTTATTACTTGCTTATTTTCAAATATTTGCTTTTCACAATATTCATTTATAATCGGTCTGCGTCCATGAATTATTGTCTTTCCAGCAAGCAAAGGATTTAAATATTCAACTTGACTTTCCCATACCATTGAATAAGTATCCTGAAATGGATTCAAAATTTTATCATTAAATCCTGCATGAACAAATAAGTAATCATCGATTGAAAAATAATTCTTAAGATTTGTAAAGAAATCAATGTACTTAGGATTTCTTGCACCAACCTTCAATCAATGAGACAATATTATCTATCCGTTTTTTCAAATTTTGTAATCAGGTTATTTCTGTGTAATTCGGTCTCTTAGCCTTGCATACAACGGCTTTCTATCAACTATAACCCCGCAATCATTGCGCATATCCACCCATTTTTCGGAGATATGCGAACATTTGATGTTCGGATATCTGTTTTTCCATAAGCGCTTATAAACGACGATGGCTATTCTTCAAATCTAACAAAGATCGTTGAGGCTTGCAAGGGTTTGCTCAACAAAAGTTAAAAAATAGTGCGAAATGTTGTTCGCTGGTTGGGTTATAAATTTTTGTCTTTTTCTGTTGGTTATACGATGCACCCAAAAACAACTTTAGGAGGTGAGCTCAGCGAAGCTAATCGCGAACCAACGGGTTATTGTGTTCCGCAAACCCTTTTGCCGGGCATTATCTTTATCCCAAAATAATTGCTCGTAATTTTTCCTGATTCCGGGAGTGTTTTCTCTGTTTCACGTTATTTATACGGATGTTTGCCCACAAAATTCCCGGCCGGATCGTAGTTGCATACAACCAAAATACTGCCCTTGCATTTGAATACGGCACAGCCTACCTTTTTGGTGGTTTTCCATACCATTTGTGTGTAATGGCCTACTACGGCATTGGATTGGCCCACAACTTCGTCGCGATAATCGTTTTTTTCGCTGCCCCAGCTACTTACGGCGCTCGATGGTGTGAAATATTTGTTGGTTGTCCAAAACAGGTTTTCGCCATAAGGCGTGCGCGACCTGTGTTTCATGGTACATCCTTTTTTGCCGTTCTCAACGGCCCATTCGGCTGCATAGTTGGCCAGATCATCGTCCCAGGTTAAGGGCGGAACGCCTACCTCGCTGCGGTACTTATTGTGGGTGCGGATAAATTCTTCTATTTGTGGTCCGGTTAGTTTCTCCAGGTTGGGATGATTGACTTCGGGGTGTTTTTGGGTGGTTTTTTCCGGCAGTGTTGGCACATCAACTTTGGGAACAGGGCTTGGTTCTCCTTTGGTTTTCTTCTCCGGCTTTGGTTTTTGTGCGGTTTTTTCGCGGTTCGCTTCTTTTTTCTCGGGTTTATAAACTGCCGGTTGGGTTACATCTGATTTATTGGACTGCCTGCCTTCTTCCAAATCAACCAGGTTCTTGGGCGGCAGTTTTTTGCCTTTGTAGAACGAGTCAATAATTTGCTCAACTTCCTGCTTTTTACGGTTATCGAATTTTATTTTTATAAATACCGATATATCTGATTCCTTATCGGTTACAATGCCCCAGGCATGGCTATATCCGGAGTTTTTCTTTTTTAAAAAGTAAAACAGGCCCGATTGTTCCTGAGTACGCACAAGTGTTCCTTTTTGAACTTCCTGAAACCGTTCTTCTGATACTTTTTCATTCAATTCTTTCTGGAGTTGATCATCCGGGACTTTGTTAATTTCAAAAGCCTCAAAGTCAATGTAATCGCTTTTCAACATCCAGTATTCGCCGGTGTTGTGCAGTGGCAAAAACTCGCAATTCGATTTAAAAGAGAGGTTTATTCCTTTAAGCTGAGAGGTGTTTTGTGCGTTTAAAGACACCAAACTCATTATCAACAGCAGGTTTACAATGAATAATATTCTCATAATGGTGTATTTTACAGTTTCTAATTGTCAATTTAAGCAAAATTTTTGACCGGATTTCAAATTTATCCGGGAAAAAAGTTTTGCAAAGTAACGCGAGTGAGATTTAACGAAAATTAACCAACTAAACAATTATCAATAAAAATACAGTTTTTTTGTGAGTACCTTTCTATTAAATCAACAACACGCATATTGCCATTTCTAATATCAGTAATTCAACATTAAAAGATTTGTAGTTTCGGCTTCATAAGCCATGATTACACGATTATTACTCAAAAAACTAAAATCTTTCAATTGCATTTGGCATTTGTGGCTTTGTACCTCTTTTTGGAGTTTTCCGGTTTTTATATCGTAAATGCATACTTTATTATCAATGATAACAGCAATACCACTGTTATCGGTAGTAAATTGAGTGTTTCGGTATTGCGGCAGACTAATGTGATCGAGTTCTATTCTTGAAACTTTCTTTGCATCCATAAAATCATATATTTCAACAAAATAGCTGTCAAAATGATTCGGATGGAACGCAATATATTTTTTGTCGCCGGAGATACACACGGGTACTGTTGATTTGTTTTCTGCAAAAACAAAAGAACTGTCTTGGTTGATAGCGTATGCCATAATTTGATTTTCTGTCTGCTTTGAATAGAAAACATATTCATTATCGGGCGAGATAACAATGTGTTGACCGGTGTTTTTTATACGTTTTTGTAAATCAAGATTTTTTGTACCCAGAATGAGCAAATCATGTTTTTGCGTTTTTACATTGTATTCAGTTGTTGCTACAAATCTATTATTCGCAGCAATTTTTAGGTCTTCGAATTGTCCAAATTTGCTAATGAATGACAAATCTTTTTTACCGGTTTTCACATCCCAGGTATAAATACGACTGTCGCCGGCTGTGGAGATTATCTTATTTCCATTTTCGAAGAATTTAACAAAGTTGATTCTCTTTTTATGCCCTTGTAGTGTCTTTTTGTTTTCGCCGGTTTCGATATCCCAAATTTTGATGGTCTTATCCGAACTGCCGCTAGCAAGATACTTATTGTCAGTCGACACATCTATGGTATTTACATAAGACTCATGTCCTGTAAAAGTCTTTAAAGGTTCTTTCTCGCATGAAATAATAAACAGGACTGTTAAAATCAAATAAATAGTTGAATTCTTCATTTTCTGTTTTAATTTAATGGTTCTTTGAATGTATTCATTATTACATTAAGCAATATAGAAAAGAGGGCATATTTGACATTCAGGGTGTTTTTTTATGTTTTAGAGGTTTACACATGCAGTAATTCCTTACAAGTTAAAAAGGAATTACTTGAATTCAAAAAAAATCTCACATGTGTGAAAACTCGTTAACCAACCCCATGTAAAGCCTCAATAATTTATAAAACAATAATTTACCGTGACACCCGATGTCTTCTCGTAGCCAGGAATGAAATACCGGGCAATTTTTTGTGTTTGTTGAAAAAATCGTATCCGGCCTTTAGATCTGTCCAAAGCCCAACACGATCTGAATCGTCTTTATAGCGGTTTTTCAAATTATGGAACTTACTCTGTGATAGTTTTGCAAGAAAAATGGTAACCGGAATTTTCTTTTGTCCGGCATTTTTTGCCTCTACACACAACACATACAGCTCTTTTATTTTTGGTGTTGTAATGGGCAGACAGCCAATGGTTACACATTCGCCATGAATAAAAATATCGCCGCCCAAACGGCCTTTTTTGCCCAATATACGATCAGAAGTGTTGGGATAATTGATACCCAACGACAGGTAAAAAACGCTGTACGCATTGAATCGGTCAATATGATAATAGCCTTCCGGAATTTGCATATCGCCCTGCTTGCGTTTGGGTCCCGGTAAACCGCAGGTTGCGCATACATCATAAGTTTTCAGGAGTTGAAAAATGGTATCGGAGCTGTTTTTTGCCCAAACTTCTATTTCTTTCTCTTTTTTGAATGCCCGCAAACAAACCTGAACAGCATTCATTTTTATAGATTTTCCGCTGAGCATTTCTTTAACCAACTGTTCTTTCTCTTTGTAGGCTTGTCGAACCCGTGGGTAACGCTTTTGCTCTTTGCGAAATGAATCTGCCTGAAATAAAAAAGGCAGATTAAGAATCAAAGTAAATGTCAGGACTTTCAGCATACTTATTTAATTCTCTTTCAGTTTTTTGTACGCAAGGTATTCAGGCAAGTTCCACGAGAAAAAGCCTTTTTCTTTCCACTCCGCCATAAAATCTGCTTTGCGCTTTTGAATTTTAGCATGGTAGGTTTCGGGGGTCATGTAAGCTTCATCGAACGGAAATTTTTCTTTTTGAAGTTCATCAATTTGTT